>NZ_JBFBCE010000091.1:0-35719 GCF_040689595.1 Streptosporangium sp. NPDC051023
GAGATCGCTCCGGGGACCAAGCTGCCCCGGCTGACGCATGTGATCCGCCGGGGCGCGCCCACCGGCTTCATCGCCAGCCAGATGGTCGCCGACAAGGTCCAGACCGGTTCCTCCACGTTGCCGTGGCGACGGGTGGGCTTGATCCAGGTGGCGTTGATGAGCCGCGCCAACGATCCGTCCTCGGCGATCGCGCCGAGCGAGATACCGCGGCTGCTGGGCGTGCAGGTCGCGCCATCGATGTACGAGGTGAATGGGCCTGGATGACGATGCCCGGACACAGGAGGCCGGACATCGTGGGAGCGTGACGACACGACGCATCGACGTTCTCGACGTACTCAGGGGCGTTGCCATCATGGGCACCCTGGGCACCAACATCTGGATTTTCACCAGCCCCCAGGGCCCAGCCGGGATCATGGAGGCGCTTGGCGCTCACGGAGCCGTGGAGACCTTCCTGCGCTTCCTGACGAACGGCAAGTTCCTGGCCCTGCTGACCCTGCTGTTCGGGGTGGGAATGGAACTGCAGTATCGCTCCGCCATGCGGCGGGGTGCCACCTGGCCCGGCTGGTACCTGTGGCGGGCGGCGCTGCTGTTCGCCGAAGGACTGCTCCACTACGTGCTGATCTTCGAGTTTGACGTGCTCATGGGCTACGCCGTGGTCTCGGTCCTGGTGGCGTACCTCATCGGCAGGAGCGACCGGGTGGTCAGGGCATGGATGATCGCCGTCGGCTCGGTGCTCACCGCCCTGGTGACTCTCGCCACCCTCGCCCTGCTGTACGGCAGGGCCTCCCTGACCGCCTCGCCGGGGAGCGCGCCCTCGACGTTGTTCTCCGACGGGAGCTACCTCGACCAGGTTGCCGCCAGGATCCACCTGATCGGCCTCTACCGGATCGAGGCCGTGTTCATCGTCCCGCTGGGCGTCGTGCTGTTCCTGCTCGGCTCACGGCTGGTGCGCGCCGGGGTCTTCGAGGACTCGGAGCGGGGCACCGCCCTTCGCCGCAAACTCATGGTCGCCGGAGGCGTGGGCCTGCCGCTGAACCTGCTGACCGCTTTCGCCGGGGACGCCTGGTTCCTGGTCGACCGCTACCTGCTGCCGCCCCTGGTCGCGCTGGGCCTGCTCGGGCTGGTGACGACCGTCGCGCACCGGATGAGCGGCGCCCCGGGGCTGGCGCGCAGGGGGCTGACCGCCGTCGGCCGTACCGCGCTGAGCTGTTACGTCTTCCAGAACCTGGCCGGTGCGGTGCTCTGCTACGGCTGGGGCCTCGGCCTGGCCTCGCGGTTCGACGGGTTGCGGCCGTGGTGGACGGTGGCCGCCTGGGCGGGCATCTGCGTCATGTTCATGACCCTGGCCACGCTGTGGCTGCGCCGCTTCGAGCGGGGACCGCTCGAACTCCTCTGGCAGTGGGCCTACACGGCGCCCCAGCGCCGGTCTCGGCCCGGGCACCAGGATAGTTCGGTGACGGATGATAAAATAACGGACAATTCCCTTCGGAGTTAGGATCCGGTTTGTCGCGGAAGGTCGTCGGTACGGTCGCCGCCCTTCTGCTGGTCCTTTTCGCTGTCGTCCATGCGCCGCTCCAGGTACCCCACGGCCTTCACCACGAACCCGGGCTCGCCGTCACGCTGGCGGGCGGCGCGGTGCTGCCCCCTGTCCTTCCGCATTCGGTGGCCCACAGCCTCCCGCCCGTCACCGGGCAGGGGCCGCCGGTGCGGGCGACGCGAATCCGCCTTCCACGTCCTGTCGCGGCCCCTGTCGCGCGGGCCGTACGCGATGTCTCCGAACCCAGGGCACCTCCGTCCAGCGATCTCTGACGCGCCGAAACCGAGATCGTCCGACGGAGGTTTTCCGTCGGAACCTCAGCGGGGGACCGTCGTTTTCAGGTGACGGGGAATGCCGTCCCTGACTGGTTGTTTCTCCGGCCTCATCGTGGGCTCTTCCTCAAACATTAGACAAGCGACGTTGTTATAATGATCGTGTGACTCGTCAGGCGCGCACCTCCCCGGTGCGGCGTATGACCTCGGGTACCACGTCGTGTGGTGCCCGAAATATCGCCGCCCCGTTCTCGCAGGGCGCGTCAAGGCGCGCCTGGAGGAGCTGATCCACGCCAAGGCCGACGAGCACGACTGGCAGATCGTGACGCTCGAGGTGATGCCCGACCACGTACACCTGTTCGTCAAGCCGCACCCGAAGAACTCGCCGTCAACGACTCGACGGCGCGCACAAGGCGGCGCTCGCCCTGGTCGGTGATTATGACGTGATCGTTCATGAGGATCTGCAGATCACGAACATGACCAGGCGTGCCGCGCCCAAGCCGGACGGCGCGGGCGGTTATCTGCCCAACGGCGGGTCCGCCAAGTCCGGTCTCAGCCGTTCGATCCTGGACGCGGGTTGGGGGGTGTTCCTGACGGTTCTCGCGGACAAGGCTGAAAGCGCCGGTCGCGTAGT
Organism: Streptosporangium sp. NPDC051023; assembly: GCF_040689595.1. NCBI lineage: Bacteria > Bacillati > Actinomycetota > Actinomycetes > Streptosporangiales > Streptosporangiaceae > Streptosporangium > Streptosporangium sp. NPDC051023. The sequence continues at coordinate 2,444 of NZ_JBFBCE010000091.1, forward strand.
GGTCGCGGTGAACCCCGCCAACACCTCCCGCACGTGCGCCCGATGCGGGCATTGCGCTGCTGGGAACCGCGTCACCCAGGCCGCCTTCCGATGTACGGCGTGCGGGCATGCCGCGCACGCCGACGTGAACGCGGCGATCAACATCTTGAGGGCAGGGCTTGCCCTTCGCCAGGCCGCGGCTGCGGCTTAGCGAGAAGCCGCTCCCTTCAGGGAACGGAGGAGTCACGTTCTACGAATGCCTGTTCACCATGCCCGGAATCCGCCCGGAGGGAGGGCGCCGTGGCACTGGGTGACGCTCTCATCGCCCTCGGCGGATCCTTCCTCGCCGCCGGGATCATCGCCAGACTCGGCGCCAGGATAGGGCTGCCGTCACGGCCTGCCCGGCCGGAAGAGGACCGTCTCTTCCGGCCGGGGACACATCCGGTACGGCGGGGCGGGCCTTTCCTCCCGCCCCGGGGCCGGTCAGGTGTTGGTGAGAACCGCGGGGACCGAAACCGCGGGGGTTCCCTCCCGGTTGTGGCTGGCGGCCCAGGAGGTCAGCGCCGTACGGCAGGCGTGGTCCAGGTGCCGCAGTCCGGACAGCTCCAGCTCGATGGGGCGGTCGCGGGGCAGCGCCTCCAGGGTGTCGAGCATCTTGGGCAGCCGCAGGAAGGTGGCGTTGCCGGTCAGCGTGACCCTGATCGGCCCGTCCGCGTCGCCGTCGTCGACCTCCAGATGGACGTGAGAGGTCTCCCAGGCGGTCTTGACGACTGCCATGAGCAGCCCGAGCAGCACACCCTCAAACAGGTTGAGGGTGGCGACCGCGACGGCGGTGCAGGCCAGGATCACCGCCTCGCCGCGATGCTGCCGCCACAGCGAGAGCAGCTGCGCGGCGGGGATGAGCTTCCACCCGGTGTGCACCAGGACGCCCGCAAGCGCGGCCAGCGGGATGACCTCAAGGGCGGCGGGTAGCAGGGCCGCGAACAGCAGCAGCCACAGCCCGTGCAGCACACGGGAGGCCTTGGTCCTCGCACCGGCTCGCACGTTGGCGGAACTGCGCACGATCACCGCGGTCATCGGCAGCGCGCCGAGCGCGCCGCAGACCGCGTTGCCCACGCCCTGGGCCATGAGCTCCTTGTCGTAGGCGGTGCGGGGGCCGTCGTGCATGCGGTCGACGGCCGCCGCGCTGAACAGGCTCTCGGCCGAGGAGATCAGCGTGAACGCCACCACGGTGCCCAGGAAGCCGAGTTCGGTGAGCCGGGACAGGTCGTCGAGGCCTGGTGGCCGGACCGCGCCGAGCAGGCCGTTCACCTCCAGCCTGGCGACCGGCAGGTCGAGGACCGCGACGGCGGCGGTGGCCAGAGCGACCGCCGCCAGCGGCCCCGGCAGCAGCCGTGCCCTGGCGGGCAGGCGCGGCCACAACGCCAGCACCGCGACGGTGCCGACGCCGACGGAGAGGGCGGTCAGGACGCCAGGGGAGCCGAGGGCGCCGAGGGCCAGCGCGGGCAGTCCCGCGAGCTTGCCGAGACCTGAGCCGGGAGCCTTGGCGCCGGCCATCGCGTACAGCTGCCCGGCGATGATGGTCAGCCCGATCCCGGCGAGCATGCCCTCCACGACCGCGACGGAGATGGCCCGGAACCAGCGGCCGAAGCGCAGCGCGCCCAACAGCAACTGCAGGAGCCCGGCCGCCAGCACCAGCGTGCCGAGGGCGGCGATCCCGTAGAGCTGCACGGCCTCGAAGACCAGGACGGTTAGACCGGCGGCCGGGCCGCTGACCTGCAGGCTGCTGCCGGGCAGCAGCCCGGTGACCAGGCCGCCGACGATGCCGGTGATCAGGCCGAGCTCGGCGGGCACCCCGGAGGCGACCGCGACGCCCACGCACAGCGGGAGGGCGACCAGGAAGACGACGAACGACGCGGCGACGTCGTGCCGCAGGGTTGACGGGAACACGAGGTCCTTTCTCAGCATGGTCGTCACCGTCACAGGGGTAGGAACGTGTCGTCACCGGGCCGGTGGGTGAACACCTTTCCCGTGTGCACCTCGTAGAACCAGCCGTGCAGACGGACACGGCCGTCCTGGAGCCGCCGCCAGACGACGGGATAGGCGCGCAGCCGCTCCAGCTGGGCTAGGACGTGCTGCTGGGTCGCCAGAGACAGGTCGGTCTCCTCGCCCAGGGGGTCGGCGGCGTGGGCCAGCCAGCCGCCCAGCGCGGGGATGGCGGCCAGGTCGTCGCGGCGGACCACGGCTCCGACGGCGGCGCAGTGCGAGTGCCCGCACACCACGATGTCGCCGATGCCGAGGGCCTCGATCGCGAACTCGATGGTGGCGACCTCGCCCGAAGGCCGGTCGAGGCTGTAGCGGGGCACGATGCCGCCGGCGGTGCGCAGCTCGAACAGTTCCCCGGGGTGCGCACCGGTGATCAGAGACGGGACGACGCGGGAGTCGGAACAGGTGATGAACAGCGCCAGTGGCTTCTGACCGGCGGCCAGCCGGTCGAGCCGCTCGCCGGCGACGGCGGCCCTGGCGGGGAAGGATCGGGCGTGCTCGATGAATGTGTGCATGCGAAAGCCCTTCGGACAGTCGTTGCTTCGGACACGTCGATGGAGCGGAGGCGGTCACGAGGACCGGAGGAGAGGGGCGTGCCGAACCGGCGGTTGCCGGTCGGCGCGTTCGGACGCGTGGACGTCTGATGTCTGTCGCGGATGGTGGCGCGGATCCCGGGTGTCGCTCCGCCGGCCCGGCCGGATGGGCGGGGAGGGCGGACCTGCTCCGCCCTCCCGGTGGTTTCAGCCGGTCAGGCTCACGGGATGGCGGGGGAGCGCGGCGAGGGACGGGTCGCGTCTTTCTCGCCGCGGGGATCGGAAGGGGCGCCGTGGCATCGCGGGCTGTCTCGCGCGGCTCCCGCGTACGCCTCACGCCTCACACGTCCGCCCGTCCGGCGCAGGCGGCGGGGAGGGACATGGAGGGAGACGCAGAGGGAGAAGAGCGGGGAAACGGCGGGGCCGCGTGAGACAGCGGTCCTGTCAGCAGCGGAACACCTGCAGTTGGGGCAGGGAGAGTAGCGCGGCACCTGCCGGCCCATGCCGCTCGGCTCCGGCACGGGTCGGTGACGTCGCCGAGGATTCGGACGACGAGAGCACCGACGCCGCGACGGCGCACGAGAGTCGCTTGCCGGCGCCGCGCAGCAGGGACAGGCATCGGAGGCAGTTGCCTCCCGCCCATCGCGACGGCGCCTGGTGACGGCAGCCGCGGACCGAGATGCCGAGGGGGCCACCCGGTTCGATGGTGGATTCGGCGTCCCGCATGGTGGCTGCGGCCGGGACGAAGGAGGAGGCGGTCGCGAGCCTGGTCGCCCGCGCCGCGCCGCCGGAGGCGGAGACAGCCATGAGAGCAGAAACGGCACCCGACGGCGCCGTTCCGTGGTCGTTGTCAGGGGTGACGACGACGTACGTCAACAGCAAGGAGGTCACCACGGCCACGATCCAGACGGGCACGTGACGCACCACGACAGACCTCCATGACATTGTCGGTTTCACCTCTTAGGCGACTTTCACCGCAAATGCTAATCGACAGACCGGGGCGACTTCACGATTCACCGGAGGCATAATTCCGTGACCGGACGGCCACGCTCTGCATAACCGGTAATGGTGGGGGAGGCGCGGGTGAAAGCGGGCCAACCGGGTGGCGAGGAGTGGCGTCGAATGGCCGCTCCGAGCAAAAGGCGAGGTCTGCTCACCTCTTACGGGTTCCATGGCGCTCTCGGTGGTGTCGGGTCGTTTCGTCGTGCCGGTGAGTGGCGGCCGTTCTTGCTGGATGCCGGCTTTTGTTGAGGGGCATTTCAGAAGAAATTCCCCCAAAGGTGGTGGGGGGTCGCCACCTTTCTCTGCTGCGGAGAATGAGGTGTGATGGACATCACATTAGGATGTGCTGGAAAGAGTTGGCGTATGTGATAATCGGCTATCGCTTATAGGAGTTTTGGCTGCTCTGTAGGTATAAGCGTGTAAAGAGCTTTTTGGTATTTTTGTCAGAGATCGCGGGCCCAGGGTGGGTTGGCCCCCGGCACCGAGCAGGTGAACGCGGCGACACGGGCCGCGAAGGCCGCCGCGTTCGCGGCCAGGTCGAGGTCGAGGGCGTCGAGCCGCCCGCCGAGCAGGCCGTCCGTGTGCAGCCGGTGCAGAAGCCCCGCGGTGAAGGAGTCGCCCGCGCCGACGGTGTCGACGACCTTGATGACGGGAGCGGGCACCGTGGCGCGCTCGCCGTCGAGGGAGACGAGCGCCCCCTCGGGGCCGCGGGTCACCACGACCAGCCGCGCGCCCGCCGCATGCCAGGTGTCGCAGACCCGCTCGACGGCCTCGCCGGGGTGGATCATCTCCAGGTCGTCGTCACTCAGCTTGACGACGTCGGCCAGCGCGCACCACCTGAGCATCCCCTTCCGGTAGACGGCCAGGTCGACGAACCCGGCGCGCACGTTGGGGTCGATCGAGACGGTCGCGCGTGCCGCGGTCCGCGAGAGCAGCTCCTCGACACGCTCGGCGCCGGGGGCGTGGACCAAAGCGATGGAGCCGGTGTGCAGGCAGGAGATGTCGCCGACCCGCTCGGCGGTCAGCTCCGCCGTGCTCCACTGCCAGTCGGCCGAGCCCTCCGCGTAGAAGGAGTACCCCGCCTGTCCCGACTCGTCCAGCGTGGCCACCGCGAGCGTGCTCGGCTCGGCCGCGCTCACACAGCCGGTCAGGTCGACCCCCGAGGCGTCGAGATGGGAGCGGAAGAGCGCGCCGAAGGAGTCTCGGGAGAGGCGCCCGAGGAAGCGGGTCGGCGTGCCGAGGCGGGAGAGGGCGACGGCGGTGTTCGCGGGACTGCCGCCGGGAAGGACGCGCAGGCTGAGCTCGCCCTGCGAGGCTCTCCCGGTCGCGAAGGCGTCGGCGACGCACTCGCCGAGCACGGCTACCTGGCTGCGGGACATGTGACCGCCCTTTCTGAGACGGCTCGACGGGAGGCGCTCCCTCGGCATCGCCGACCCCCTCACAGCCGATTGTTACAGTCGAGGACTCGAACCGTCGCCGTGCCGGGCCGTCGTGCCCGGTTGTCGCGCGGACCCTCGCGTGGGTCGCCGTGCCGGCCCGCCATGCTGGAGTCGGGGGCGCCGCCGGTTCCGGGGTGGGAAGCGGCCCAGCGTGATCCGCGCGCCGTGGAACGGACGGGCCCGCGACTGCGCGCCGTGATGCCCGCCGCATCGATATCGCACCGGAGAGGGAGAGACCGTCTTGTTGCGAAGCGTGGAAGTCCCCGACGAGGAACAGCTTGCCGAGCGCATGACCGGGCAACTGGCCGACCGGCTGCCGCGGGGCAGCCGGGTCTCGCCATGGCGGCGCGGTGCCGACTACGCGGCCCTGCTCGTCGAGGTGGACGGTGAACGGCGTTTCGTGCTCAGGGTGCCGCTGAGAGAGATCGCCCCCTCGGCGTACGACGGGACGGTCGACTTCGGCGCGGTGCTCGAACGTGAGGCCCTGGTTCACGGGATCCTCGCGGATGCGGGCGTCCCTGTCGCCCGTCTCAGGGGATGGCGGCGTGCCCGTGACGGAGAGGAGCACTCGTGGATGCTGCTGGACTTTGTCGGCAACGACGAGGTGGCCGAGCTCGGCGACGCGCAGCTCCACCGCCTCGGCGAGGTCCTTGGGCGGATTCACCGGACACCGGTGCCTGGCCCCCTCAGGGCGCTGCTCGGCGCCGAGTGCGCTCCAGAGGCGATGATCCGGCGGATCGGGGCGCGGGTGGGCGCGCTGGCCGACCGGGTGCCCGTCAGGGATCACCGCGCCTTGGTCGAGGCGGCCACGGCGGTGATCGAACGGCGTTGCGCCCAGGCGCCCCGCAGGCTGCTCCACATGGACCTCCGCCCGGAAAACCTCTGCTTCCGCGGGGACGACCTCGTCGCGGTGATCGACCTCTCCAACTGCACCATGGGTGATCCCGCCGCCGAACTCGGCCGGATGAGGGCCTACGGCCTCCTGGATGGGCCGCTCCTCGCCGGGTACGGCCCGCAGGAGGCGGACCTGCCCGGGGAGGAGACGGTGGCCGCGTACGCGACCGACACCTTCGCCCTGCTCGGCCTGCTCGGCGCCGACGAGTTCGCCGACCAGGACCTGGTCGACCGGGGTACGGCGGGACTGGAGTGGTGCGGGAAGGTCCTGTGCGGTTGACCCGGTAGGCCGGCCTCGATGGGGGAGGTCCCACACGGGTGACCGGGTCCGTCTCGCCGACCGACCTCGCTCACGCCCGGGACGGAGGCCGTGTGCCGGGGGCGCCCTCAGGGGCAGGCCCGGAACCCGGGGCGACGACCACCGTGCCCGAGGTGCCGTCGACCGTGATCTCCTGGCCCGTGACGACGTGCTCCGTCGCGCGGGCGACGCCGACGACCGCGGGGATGCCGTACTCTCGGGCGACCACGGCGCCGTGCGAGTTGGCTCCGCCCATCTCCATCACCAGGCCGCCCGCGGTGAGGAACAGCGGGGTCCAGCCGGGGTCGGTCGAGGGGCAGACCAGGATCTCGCCGGGTTCGAGGTGGGCGCCGACCGGATCGAGCACCACCCTCGCGATCCCGGTCACGCTCCCCGCGGAGGCGGGGGTGCCGGTCAGCGCGCCGTCGACCGGCGTCGCCGTGGCGACGGCCTCAGGCTCGGTGCCGTCGGACAGCACGATCCTGGGCAGGTGCCTGCGCCGCCGCTCACGGGCCGCCTCCTCCCGCCGCTCCGCGACAAGCGCCCGCGGTGTCCGTGAGCTTCCCGGGCCCTGTGCGCCCGCACCGCCGGAGAAGCCAGAGAAGCCGGAGAAATCGGAGAAATCGGAGAAATCGGAGATGTCGGGGGAAGAGGTCAGGGCGGTCCTGACCTCCCGTGCCGTCATGAAGAAGACGTCGTCGGAGGAGTCGAGGAGGCCGCGGGCCACCAGGTCGGCACCGACGGTCCTCAGCTCGGCGCGCATCGCGGCCAGGACGGTCACCATGAAGAACTTGGGCAGCTCGCGGAGACCGGCCAGGGCCCGCGCCCTGCCGAGGGCGAAACGGACGATCAGTCCGCGCGGGCCGCCCGCCCTGGTGGCCAGAGTCTTGATCATGAGCGCGGCCTCCGCGGCGCCCCTGGCGAACACGGCGTCGGGAGCCAGCGCCTGGTCCTCTAGGCGGAGGTAGTTGGTCAGCACACCGATGATGTGCGTGGGATCCTCCGACCAGCGCGGGACGCCGAGGTCGATCTCGGCGACCGCGCGGTTGCCGTAGACGGCCAGGAAACCCCGCAGCCCCCGGTCGACCACGCCCGGCAACGTCCCGTCGTGGAAGCGCCCGGCGAGCTCGGCGGCCGGGGTGCCGAGCAGCAGGGACGTGGCCTCCTCGTCCGCCCTGATCCGGCCTGCCAGGTGCCACAGGGCCAGGTCCATCTGGGTGGTCACATTGTGCGGTAGCCCGCGCAGGACGGTCGGGAGATCTCCCGGCCTCGCCTGCTCGCCCAGGAGACGGGAGGCCAGGCCGAGCATGGCGAACCCGGCCGCGGGCCCCGGCACGACCCGGGGGAGCAGGGTGACGGCGTGGACGCCCAGCATCCGCTCGACCCGGTCGAGCCGCTCCAGCGACGTGGCGCTCTCCGGCAGCGGCGCCAGATCCGCCCGCAGCCGTGATCCGAGCCGCTCGAGCCGCTCGCGCGCCGCCGGCGGGTTCAGCACGGCCCGTACGGTGTGTGAGGGAATCCGGAACCTGGCCGCGATCCCGAGGAACCTGCGCAGGGCGGGCCGCACCGAGCGCTGGGTCACGCTGAAGCGGGGGTCGTCGAACAGGCCGCGCAGCACCACGGCCGATCTGGCCTCCATCACGTCCAGCACGCGGGGCAGGAGCATGCGGCCGACCCGGCTGCGCACGAGCCCGGTGACGTCGAAGAACAGCCGTCCCGCCGCCTCCGCGAGCTGCGGAGCCCCGCCGACCACGTCGGCCACGGGGGCGCCGAACAGGGCGGAGCCCGACGACGACAGCAGCCGGAAGGCCGAGACGCCCATCGGGGTGAAGGGCGCGTAGACGCCCTGCGCCACGTTGACGGAGAAGTAGATCCGGGTGCCCTTCGTTCCCGCGTCCGGCACGGAGCGGCCGGGGACGGGGAAGAGTGTGGTGATCGGGCGAGACTGGGTCAGCCACAGCGTGCCGTCCGCGTCGATGGCCCACTCGGTGTCCTGCGGGCTCCCGTAGTGCTCCTCGACCCGTCCCCCCAGCTCGGCCAGTGCTCTGATCTGGGCGTCCGTGACGCAGGCCTGCTCGGTCGAGGTTCCAGCCCGGGTCTCGACGCGCTCGACGCCGCCTCCCGGCAGTGATCGTACGGCCAGCAGCTTGTCGCCGGGCCGCCGCTCGGTGATTCGCCCGGTCGCGATGTCGACCACGAAGTGGTCGGGGTTGACCGCGCCGGAGACCACGGCCTCGCCGAGACCGGGACTGGCGTCGATCACCGCCTCGTGCCGCCGCCCGGTGACCGGGTTGGCGGTGAACATCACCCCGGCGACCTCGGACTGCACCATCTCCTGGATCACGACGGCCAGCAGGACGGTCCGGTGGTCGATGCCGTTGGCCGCCCGGTAGGCCACCGCCCTGTCGGTCCACAGCGAGGCCCAGCAGTGCCTGACCGCGTCCAGCACGGCGTCCGCGCCGACCACGTTGAGGTAGGTGTCCTGCTGCCCGGCGAAGCTGGCGTGCGGCAGGTCCTCCGCGGTCGCCGAGGAACGGACCGCGACGGGGCCGTGCGCGCTGCGCCGTACGGCGTCGGCGATGTCAGCCGGGACCGGGGCGGAGAGCACCAGCTCACGGGCCTTCGCGGCCAGCTCGTTCAGGGTCTTGACGTCTGCGGGGGAGGCGACGGCCAGAGCGTCGAGCACGTCCTCGAGACCGGCCTGCCCCGTCACTCTGCGGTAGGCCTCCGTGGTGACGCACAACCCCGGCGGGACGGGGAGCCCGGCCGCGGTGAGCACGCCGAGGTTGGCGGCCTTACCGCCGACGAGGGGCAGCGTCTCGGCCCCGATGTCATCGAACTTCAGGATCAGTGGAGTGCTGAGCATTGGTGCGTCTCCTTGATGCTTCGCCGAGCAGGGTGAACGCCTGGGCCACGAGCGCGCGTTCCTCCGCGGTGAGATAGGTCATGACCTGGAGCTGGGCGTCGGCCCTCGCGCGCTCGAAGCTCCGCAGGAAGCCCGTGCCGCTCTCGGTGAGAGTGATCCGCCGCAGCCGCCGGTCCTCCGGGTCCTCGCGACGGTCGGCCAGGCCGCGCCGTACGAGCGCGTCGACCAGGCGGCTGGTCGCCGAGACCGACCGGCCGACGCGCTCGGCGAGCTCGCCGAGCGCCGGAGGGTCGGGACGGTCGAGGACGTAGAGCGTGGCGAGCTGGATCACCGAGGGCTCGTCGCCCTCGAACCCGCGCAGCAGCTGGAGGATGAAGCCGGGGAACAGGGCCCGCCTGAAGTCGCCGATGTCGTCGGCGAGACGGTCGCGCTCCACGCTGTCCACGGGACAACTCCTTGCATGGCTGCAATCAGTGTGTTTCCGCAAACGTAAGTCGACGAGACTAGAAAGTCAACAAGTGATGAAATAAGAGGAGGCTCGACCGTGGACAGGGGGCGCTGCCGTTCGGCCGAACGTGGAAGATGCCTGTTTTGCCTATCCTGTTCTGCTCGTGGTGCGTGTCGCTAAGATCGAAAAATGCGTGTTCTGCCGTTGCTGGCGACCGCTGGGCTGGTGCTCGGCCTCGCCGGATGCAGCACCATCCGCCTTCCCCTCGGCGGGAGGGCGTCCACGGCCGCACCGACCGTGACCCCGACGGTGACGGCGTCCGCGACGCCGACGCACCGGGCCGCGGTGGGGCGCTACCGGGGGTCGGGCGACAAGCTGATCCCCATCGAGCCGACGACCGCGATCGGGCTGATCACCATCACAGCCCACGGCAGGGGAAGCTTCATGGTCCAGAGCGTCGACGCCTCAGGAGACGACGTCGAGTTCCTGGCCGAGGGAGAGGGCGACTACCGGGGGACGCGGATGTACAACCTCGAGGACGAGGCGGAACCCGTGGCCGCGATGAGGGTCACCGCGCAGGGCTCCTGGGAGATCACCTTGAAGCCCGTCGAGGAGGCCCGCGTGTGGGAGGGCCCGCTGGCCAAGGGGTTCGGAGACGACGTGCTCTACCTGGACCCCGAGGCCGAGGAGGGCGAGACGATCACGTCGGCGTTCACCGGGGACGACAACTTCGTGGTCGAGGGCTACACCGAGGACGGCTCAAGCCTGCTGGCCAACGAGATCGACACCTGCGAGGTCGAGGAGGAGCTCGTCGACGGGATGTTCCTCGTGACGGTCGAGGGAAACGGCACCTGGAAGCTGCGGCGCACCGGCCCGCACCGCATACAGACGGCGACGGGCCCGCGTGCGCGCGAGGACCTCATCTCGCTGTAGAGCCCCGGGTGGGGACGCCACTTCCGAGGTGATTGCGCCAACTGATCGAAACCGGCAGGGGAATTGGATAAGAAGGAGGGCATGACTACCGAGCAGACGTACGTCATCGTTGGCGCCGGCCTCGCCGGTGCGAAGGCCGCCCAGTCCCTGCGGGAGGAGGGCTTCGACGGCGGGATCACGCTCGTCGGCGCCGAGACCGAGCTGCCCTACGAACGGCCCCCGCTGTCGAAGGGCTACCTGCTGGGCAAGGAGGAGAAGGCCAAGGTCTACGTCCACGACGAGGCCTGGTACCGCGAGCACTCCGTCGAGCTGGTGCTCGGCGAGCAGGTGACCAACCTCGACCGGGAATCGCGCAGGCTGGAGCTCGACGGCGGCGGGCGGATCGGCTACGACAAGCTGCTGCTCGTCCCGGGTGCCTCTCCGCGCCGCCTCGACGTACCCGGCGCCGAGCTGGACGGTCTGTACTACCTTCGCAGCCTCGGAGACTCCGAACGGCTCCGCGAGGCGATCAGGGGCGGCGGCCGGGTGGTCGTCGTCGGGGCCGGGTGGATCGGTCTCGAGACCGCGGCGGCCGCGCGCGAGTACGGCTGCGAGGTGACCGTCGTCGAGCCGCGGTCGGTGCCGTTGGAGGCCTCGCTCGGGCCGGAGATGGGCGCTTTCTTCGCCGAGGTCCACCGGCGGCACGGGGTCGACCTGCGGCTCGGCCGTCAGGTGACCGCCTTCCTCGGTGAAGGCCGGGTCAGGGCGGTGGCGACCGACGACGGCGCAGAGCTTCCCGCCGACATCGTGATCGTGGGCGCGGGCGTGCGGCCCAACGTCGAGCTGGCCGTGCTGTCCGGCCTGGCCGTCGAGAACGGCATCGTCGTCGATGCCTCCCTCCGCACCGAGGACCCCGACGTCTACGCCGCGGGCGACGTGGCCAACGCCTTCAACCCGCTGTACGGCACCCGCATCCGCGTCGAGCACTGGGCCAACGCGCTCAACGGCGGCCTGGCCGCGGGCAGGGCCATGCTCGGACAGGACGTCGTCTACGACAGGCCGCCCTACTTCTTTACCGACCAGTACGACGTCGGCATGGAGTTCTCCGGCTGGTTCGCGCCCGGCGGCTACGACTCGGTCGTTGTCAGGGGAGACCGGGAGGCGCAGGCCTTCTACGCCTTCTGGCTCACCGGGGGGCGCGTCGTCGCGGGGATGCACGTCAATCTGTGGGACGACGGCATCGCCCCGGTGCAGGACCTGATCCGCCTGGGAGCGCCCGTCGACCCCGCCCGCCTCGCCGACCCCGGCGTGCCGCTGGCTGACCTCGCCAAGGGCTGACCCAGTCCTGACGGCGTCCCGAAAGGACCGGCCCCGCTGTCACGGGGAGCCGTCCCGGCGGGGCTTGTTACGGTGATGGGGTCGGTGATAGCCAAGCTGGCGTTGTTGTGCCGCCCCACGGCGTGGAGGGCGGCGCGGGGAGTCCTCCAGCCGCTGGGCGGGGCTGTGAACCGCGAACCACCTGGCTTCGGCCGGGAATCCCGGTCTCTCCGGGGGCCGGGAGGATGTCAAGGGAGGTCCGCTTCGTCTCCGTGAGGGGCGGGCTCCGGCGGCTGTGAGCTCTCCGGGCTGTGGTTCGGCGGTTGCGAGCTCTCCGGGCCGTGGTCGTCGCGCTGTCCGGTGAGCTGGTCGTGCAGGCGGCGGGCCTGCCGTACCAGCTCGCTGGTCCGCTGTCTGGCGGCGAGCCGCGCGATCTCCGGCAGTTCGCCCCTGGCCTGCGCCCACTCGGCCACGTCGGCGGCGAACTCCACCAGCCTGGTGTGCAGGGTCGTGGCCCGTTCGCCGGATCCGGGCAGGTAGGCGGGCAGCAGGCCGGCCATCACCTGCCACACCTCACGGTGCGCGCCCTGCCGGGCCGCGACCCGCAGCGCGGCCAGCGCCTGGGTTGGGGAGTCGCCGCTGTGGCGCAGGAGCGTCACCAGCTGCCTGCCCACCTCCTCACCCGGGAACCCTCCTGAGGCGGCCAGCCGCAGGAACGGCGGCACGACTTCGTCCCCCGGCCCCTCGTATAGACAGTGAGCCAGGAGCAGCGCCATGCCTTCGCCTCCGGGACCTTCGGCGGTGGCCAGCGCGTCCAGATCCGCGAGCGACGGCTTGCTGTAGTGCCTGTAGGACAGCAATGTCTGGACGGCGTGCGCGGCGACCACCTCCCGGTGCGCGGGCAGTACGGCGAGCAGGCCGTCGCACGTCTCATCCCGCCGGGGGATGGTGAGTACGTCGTCGAGCACCCTCAGGCCCGTCGGCCCGCCGGCGGCGTCCGGTACGACCCGGGTGTCCTGGTCGTCCTTCTCCCAGCGCAGGGTGATCCGCGGATCGGGGCGGGCCGCCGTCCAGCGCGCGGCGGCGCGGCCGGCCTCGCCGGTCAGCCGGGCGATTCGCCCGGCCACCTCGTCGGGCACCGTGCGGGGCAGGCGCAGCAGCGCCTGCTCCAGGTCGACCGGGAGCGCCTCGACGCCCGCCCGCTCGTATCCCTCCAGCCTCTCCACCAGCCGCTCCGCCTCCAGGAGGCCGTTGTCGTGGGTCGGCGTGGCCAGGAGGTACGGCGGCAGCCTGTCCTCGACGAGCGCCTGGTAGACCTCGGCGAAGCGACGCAGCGGCAGGAGCCGCCCGTGCGTACAGCGCCCGGGTTCCGGCACCCGCTCCAGGGGGAGCCGGGGCGGGCCGTACTGCTCCGGCATGGCCGCCCTGGACTCCACGCCCGGCTCGGCCAGCTCCCTGGCCATCGCCGCCGTCCAGTCGCCCAGCTCCCGCCACTGAGCCGACCGGTATCGCTTGTCCTTGAAGAGCGCGGCGGTGGGGGCGAGCGCGGCGGTCAGCGCGGCGCGGTCCTGGGCGGCCAGCCTGACGAACCCGTCGAGCCAGTGCTCGGCGCCCAGCCAGTCGTACGTCCTCGGCCTGAGCGCCAGCAGCCCGGTCGGAGTGAGGACCCGCGGGCGCAGGGGGTTCGGCCGCGGCGCGGGCGGCAGCGGCGGCGGGGTGAACGGCTCAGGGCGAGGCGCGGGCTCGGCGACCGCCGCCTCGCCGCCGAAGACCGCGGCGAGGCGGGCCCCCGCCTCCGCGGGCAGCAGGGCCACGACGTCGCGGATCGCCTCCGCGCCCGACGGGGTGAACCGCCCCGCGTGCTTGACGACCAGCCGCACGGCGCGCTCACGGGCCTCGGTGGACTCGGCGGCGAGCGCGACCGCCAGGGCGGGAGCGTAGTCGTCGAGATCTCCCCGATGGTCGCGGACGAGCCGGTCGAGCCAGGCGAGCCCGGCGCGCACCAGCCTGCTCTCCGCGCGGAAGAGCAGGCCTTCGACCGCCTCGCCCGCCTCCTCGGCCTCCACCGGGTCGAGACGGCGCAGCTGCTTGAGCGCGAGGTCGGCGACGTTGGCCGGGGCGGCGGGCAGCAATCGCAGGTAGTCAGGGCGGCGCGCGTCCACCTCCTCGGCCGCGGGGGCGAGCGCCTCGTGCAGGCGGACGAAGAATCGCATGTCGGGAGCCGAGCCGCCCCGCAGGAAGCGGCTGAGACAGCCGTCGAGCAGCACCTGGCGGTCGATCCTGCCCTTGCCGGCGAGGGAGACGAGGGCGAGCGGCCAGTCACGCTCGTCGCGCAGCGCCCTGCCCACCCCCTCTGCCTCGAACAGCCGGGGCAGCATCGCCTCGAACAGGGGGTCCCCGCCCAGGCTCCTGGCCGAGGGAACGGCCGCGATCCAGGCGACGGTGAGCGGGTCGTGCGCGGGCGGCTCGGCCCCGGTGCGGCGCAATAGCTCCAGCGTCAGCCTGACGGACCGGTCAACGGTCGGGCGCAGGCCGCGCAGCCGCAGGGCCAGGCGGACGGCCAGGTCACCCTGCCAGGGCGCGGGCCTGGCGGCGACGGCCTGGAGGATCAGCGGCACGTCGTCGCCGCCGCGCGGCTCCCACCAGCGCCGGAACTCGCGGCGGTTCAGCCAGGAGACCACGGCGGAGGCTCCGGAGATCGTCCCCGCGCCCGCGACGCGCATGGGCTCGATCCACCGCTCGCCCAGCCGCTCATCCCAGGGGGTGTGGTCGTGGTTGTGGGAGTGCCAGCGGTCCCACATCTCCTCCTCGGACCAGCCCCGCCTGGCCGCCTCACGGCGGTGCTCGGCCAGCCGCTCCTGCCGCCTCCGTTCCCGCGCCTCCTCCCTGGCGCTTTCCCGCTCCTCCCCCAGACGGCGCGCGACCGGCAGATAGCCGGGCAGCTCACGCGCCACCTCCCGCCGCTCCGCGTCGTCGAACCGGGTCACCAGCGCCGCGACGGCACAGGCGTCCTCGGCGTCGATCGCCTCGCGGACCGTGTCCCACGCCGTGCTCACAGGGTGCACCCGCACCGCATTGTTCATGATCGGCACCATAGGGACGCCCACCGACAATCACGCGCCCGCGACCGTCCGGCACGGGGCCGGAGCGTGGAAAGGCCTGTCGCGGGCCGCGTTCTTCGAAGAGCGCGATCCGCGACAGGCGGGAGAGGGGACGGTCAGGAGGTGGCGGCCTGGCGGGCGCGGCGGGCCTCGCGGCGCTCGACGAAGCGGGAGGCGGAGACCTCGAGGCGGGCGAGGAACTCGGCGAGCTCCTCACGGGCCTTCTCACCCTCGCCGTCGAGGTCCTTCATGTCGAAGACGTCCCACTGGCGCAGGACCGGCATGAGGACGTCGTCGAGGTGCAGGCGCAGGTCGTAGATCCCGGCGTTGGCGATGATCATCGCCTTGCGGCTGAAGCCCTCGATCCCGGTGCCCGGCATCTGGAAGGTGGTCACCACGTCGGTGACGGCGCGCATCGTCTGGCTGGGGGTCAGCTTGAAGGCCGCGTCGAGCAGGTTGCGGTAGAAGAGCATGTGCAGGTTCTCGTCGGCGGCGATCCTGGCGAGCAGCCGCTCACAGTTCGGGTCCTGGGAGGCCCTGCCGGTGTTGCGGTGCGAGATGCGGGTGGCCAGCTCCTGGAAGGAGACGTATGCCAGCGAGTGGAGCACGCCCTCGTAGGAGTTGCTGAACCCCTCCTCCATGTGCGACATGCGGGCACGCTCGAGCGCGACCGGGTCGACCGCGCGGGTGACCGTCAGATAGTCGCGCAGTGCGGTGCCGTGGCGGCCCTCCTCCGCGGTCCACCGGTGCACCCAGGTGCCCCAGGCGGCGTCACGGCTGAAGGCCGTGGCGATCTCATAGTGGTAGCTGGGGAGGTTGTCCTCGGTGAGCAGGTTGACGATGAGAGAGATCCGCGCCTCCTCGGGGAGCTTGGAGTCAGTCTCGACCCAGGCGTCGCCGCCGAACAAGCCGTCGTAGTCCCTGCCCTCCGACCACGGGACGTACTCGTGCGGGAACCACTCCTTGGCCACCTTGTGATGCCGGTCCAGCTCCCCGGCGACGACGGGCTCAAGCTCAAGCAGCAGCTCGGTCTGGCTGAACTCTCGCATGCGGTCTTCTCCCTCACAGACTACGGAACCGTAACCTACGTTAGCGTAGGTAGCCCGAGGCCGGGTACGCGGGATAAGCCGTCTCGTCGTCAGGAAGGGGCGTCCTCGACCGGCTCAGGGCCGGGAGGCGAGCCGGACATCGGCGGATCTGGGATTTCCGCACCGTTCATGGGAATCGCATCGAGCACCCATGGGAATCGCGCCGAGCGGCGCGGGGGCCGTGGTTTGGTGCCAAGGGCCGGGATACCGGGCGCCGGGTCCGGTCCGTCCCTGAGGCAGGCGGCGGGCAGGCCCGCCCCTCCGCCTGACCTCTTCCTCGTCCCCGAGTTCCCGTCCCCGAGTTCCCCGTCCCCGAACGGGGGGCTCAAGCCGAGCCGAGGCCCATCGGCAGACACGGGCTCGTGACGTTGCTCGCGGGCGACTGTACGGCGGCGGCGCCGCGCGAGGCGGACTGCACGGCGATGCCGAGGGCGGGCCGCATGGCGGTGCTGAGCAGGGGAGAGGCCCCGGCCTCGCCAGAGGGCCCTCCCGTCCCGGTCCTGCGGCGAAGGGGGAGGACGATTCCCTCGCCGTCCTCACCTCCCTTGCCGCCCCCGTGGGACTCGCCCAGGCTCATGGCGGCCAGGAAGACCACCGTCGCGTCGCTCAGGACGAGCAGGCGCTGGACCAGGCCGTAGTACTCGGGGCCGTGGATCAGGTCCGAGACCAGCGAGCCCGGGTGGGCGGCCAGGAACGTGGCGAGGAACACGACCGACAGCACGCTGACGACCGACAGCGCCGGACTCCTGAACCGCTTGCCGAGCATCCAGCCCGCGCAGGGCAGCGCGGTGAAGACCACGGCCGCCGACCAGCGGTGGATCTCCCCGCCCGCCGACATGGTGCCCGGTGCCGCGTCCGTCGTGAAGGCCGCGGTGAGCAGCAGCCCGACGGCCCCGGCGATGAAGAGCACCCGGGCTGCCGCGCTGCGTGCGGGGTCGACCTGTGCCAGGCCGTACGCGACCCACACCGAGCCGATAGCAAGCATGATCGTGCCACAGACCAGTGCCAGGGCACTGGTGTCGAGCAGGGCATAGTCGCTGATCAGCGTCGTCATCGGGTCTACGTGACCGGCGGCCACGTGCGCGTAGACCGTCGCGATCAGAGCCAGTGCCGCCCCGGCCATTCCCGGCCAGCGCCACACGGTGCGCCCGCTCGCGGCACTCCTGCCGGCGATGCCCGCGACGCTTCCCGCCGCGGCACCTCCTGCCGTGAGGCCTCCGATCACAGGGCCTTCGTTCACGATGCCTCCACTCGCAGAGCTTCCGTTGACGGCGTCTCTGCCCGCGGGGCTCCCGCTCATCGCGCCACTTCCTGGTAAATTGCCTCAAATCGGGCGAGGGACGCCTGGTGGTCGTGGGTCATCGCGATGGCACGGCTCGCCGTACCCATGCCGGCGCGCGTCTGCGGAGAGCCGAGCAGGTCGCTCAGGTGACGGGCCAGGCCCCGCACGTCACCGGGAGTGAACAGCCTGCCGTTCTCGCCGGGCCGCACGAGGTGGGGCAGCGCCATCGCGTCGGCGGCCACAACCGGCAGGGCCGTCGCCATGGCCTCCAGCGTCGCGATGCTCTGCAGTTCCGCGATGCTGGGCATGGCGAACACGTCGGCCGCGGCGTACACCTGCGGAATCGTCTCGTCGGGCACGAACCCGAGGAAGAACACCCGCTCGCCGACCCCGATCCGGTGCGCCAGCTTCTCCAGCACCGCCCGCTGACCGCCGGTGCCGACCAGCGCGATCTGCGCGTCGGTCTCGTTGAGGACGTACGGCAGGGCCCGGATGAGCTCGTCCAGCCGCTTCTCCTCGTCCAGCCGCCCCACGAACAGCACGGTGTCCCGGTCGGGCAGGTCGAAGGCCTTGCGCGCCCACGCCTTCGGCTCGGCGTGCGGGTGGAACCGCTCGAGGTCGATGCCGCAGGAGACGGCCTCGACCGAGCGGGTGAAACGCCTGCCGGTGAGCAGCCCCGCGGCGATCTTGGTCGGCGTGGTCACCCGGTCGACCCGGGAGAAGATCCGGTTGAAGTCGCGCCACGCCAGGTTGGCCGCCCGCTCCCGCAGCGGGCCCGGGATGTGCGCGAACTGGAAGAGGTTGTCCGGCATGAAGTGGTTGGTCGCGATCACCGGAACGCCGGCGCGCCTGGCCGCGGAGATCGCGGCCCTGCCGACCACGAAGTGTCCCTGAACGTGGACCACGTCGGGGGTGAGCTCGTCCATCAGCCGGTCAAGCCTGGTCGGTACGGAGAAACGCATCGTCGGGTGGACCAGCAGCGGCGCCGAGCGCAGCCGGTGGATGGTGACCCCGTCCACGTGCTCGATCCTCGCGGGCCCCTCGTCCGAGGTGCAGACCACGTACACCTCGTTGTTCCGCTCGGCCAGGCCGCAGGCCAGCCGGTGGGTGAAGTAGGAGGTGCCGTTCACGTCCGGCGGGTAGGTGTCGGTGGCTATCAGGACTCGCCGCGGCCGGTTGGGGAGAGGAGAGGGCTCAAGGGTCGGGGCGGCTGACGTGACCATCGTTACTCCGTTCATCGGGCTATCGGATGTGGGGGGACAGCGGAGTGGTGCGCGCCAGCGCGACGGTTCCCACGGCGGTGAGGCCGGCCGCGGCAATCGCGGTCAGCATGCTCGCCAGGCCGGTCGGCAGGGGTTCACCGAGCAGCAGGGCTCCGAAGACGACGGCGGTGAGCGGGTCCGCCACCTGGAGGGCGGCGAAGGCGACGCCGAAGTGGCCGACGGCGTAGGCGCGCTGCAGCAGGACCAGCGCGACAAGGGAAGGCAGCGGGACGGCGAGCACGAGCCAGAGCTCCCAGTTCCCGTAGACCAGGACCCGGGTGAGCGTGGCGGTCGCGCCGTACAGCACCCCGGCCGCCATGGCGAGCAGCCCGGCGCGCCCGGCAGGCGGGGCGTACCGGGAACCGATCCACAGGGCGAGCGCGACAGTGGTCGCCCCCGTGAGCAGGGCCACCGCCCCCGCGACGCTCAGGTGCGGGTCGCCGGTTTGCTGGGGCACGACCAGCACCAGGCCCATAAGCCCGATGGCGATCACGGCGGCTGCGGCGAGCTCGCAGGACCCGGGCTTGCGACGCGCGAGGGCGGCGGCACAGGGCAGAGCGAACAGGAGGCTGGCCACGCCCATCGGCTGGACGATCGTGAGCGGCCCGTACCTCAGCGCGAGGACGTGCAGCGCGGTCCCGACGCCGAGGGCGAGTCCACCGAACAACCACCGTGGACGCCTGGCCAGGTGACGGAGCGTAGGCTTGGCCGCACTCGCCGCTTCGTACTGTTGCAACGCGGCTCCGAGTGCGAAGAACAGCGACCCCAGCAATGCCAGGCCAGCGGCCAACACGGACATACGCACTCCTTCCACAGCAGATGAAGACATGGCGAGATGACCGACACGCCTCGGGGAGACGTCCGGACGGGGACTTTCGGTGAACCACTGGCAGCGTCTCGTGGCACGGCCCGGGAAACCATCGGGGTTCTCCCTGACTTGAAGGGGATTTCTCTGGGACGAGTGGTAAGGGCTGTTGACCTGCTGGCTTCGGTTATCGTAGTTTCGCGGGCATGGATCTGGTCGGAGCCTGGCGGCTGGTCGAGTGGCGGATCACCTGTACCGGCGGGCAGGCCTCCCACCCCTTCGGCCGCGACGCGACAGGTCTGCTCTGCTACACCCCCGACGGCCACATGAGCATCACCGTCGCGCGCGCGGACCGCAGGCCGCTGCCCGGGGCCAGCCCCCGTCAGGCCCCCGTTGAGGCGCGGGCTGAGGCCTTCGCGTCGTTCTTCTGCTACTCGGGCCGCTACGAGGTCCGCGACGGGTGCGTGGCCCACGACATCGAGGTCGCGCTCGACCCGGCCCTCGCGGGCACGACCCAGGTGCGCGAGGTGAACATCGACGGCGACAGACTCGTCCTCGCCGTTCCCCGGGGCGGCAGGTGGCACGCCCTGATCTGGAGGCGGGCGTAGCGGCGCCTCACGGGCCACGACGAGGCAGTGGTCAGTCACGGGCCCTGACGACGGCCGGTCGGGGCTCCTCAGCCGTACGGCGCCGCCGCACGTGCCGGACCACCTCGACCAGTGCCGTGATCGACAGCGCGATGCCGAGACCGAGCAGCAGACCCTTGATCGGGTCGTTCTCGAAGGCGGCGCCGCCCACGTAGCCGATCAACCCCGAGTAGACGCCCCAGGACAGCGCGGCGATGGCGTCGAAGAAGGCGAACGAGCGCCGGGGGTAGGCGACCGCGCCCATGGTGAGGGTGCACGCGGTCCGGCCCGCCGGGATGTAGCGGGCGACGACCAGGACCAGCCCGCCTCGCTGCGTCAGGGCCTGCTCCGCCCAGGCGATCGCCTTCCCGCTGCGCTTGCCGTTGCGCAGCCGGTTGTTGGTGGTGCGCCCGATGGCGTACGAAACGTGGTCGCCGACGAACGCGCCGAGCGCCGCGACCACGATCACCAGCGCGAGGTTGGGGGCGCCGGTCGAGGCGGCGAAGACACCCGCCGTGATGACGGACGTCTCAGCGGGCACCACGGGGAAGAACCCGTCGAGCATCGCCAGCGCGAACAACGCCAAATAGATCCAGGGCGAGGACATCGCCTGATGGACGGCGTCGAGAATGGCCTGTGTCAAAGCCGTGCTCCTGTACGTATGGGGGACTGCTCACAGCACGGTGCCGAGCTGGAGATCTCCGGACATCAGGGGAGCTCCCCGAAGTTTTCACACCATGTCCCTGAGGTTCCTCAGGGGTTAATGGCGTTCATCGACCTCGAAAGGTCCATCGCATCGACCATAGGAAGCGGGCGAGGCCTCGCACATCCCGCGTTCGGCCGTGATGACCCCCTACTTTCGGCAGGGGTCGCCTGCTACCTGAGAGTGAGCTGTACCCCCGGGACCGTCTTGTACCGTCGTGGGGTGATGAGGCGGATCCGGTTCCCGAGCCGCGGCGAGGTCTTCGGTGACCTGCCGCTCTGGGCCGCCCTCTGCCTGCCGGTGCTCCTGGTCCCCCCGGTTCCCGTCTGGTGGGAGCCCGCCCTGCCCTCGACGCGGCTCCTGGTGGCCGCCGCGGGGGTGGCCGTCCTGGGAGTGGCCGTGCCGATGAGCCGGAGGGCTCCACTGGCGGCCGTGCTGCTCGCCCTGGCGGCGGGATCGTGGAGTGTCGGCGAAGGGCTGGCGACCAGCGACCTCTGGCCCGGCCACCTGGTGAAGGTGGGACCGGTCAGCGGGTTCACCCTCGCGATCGTCGTGCTCGCCTACCTGGCGGGGCGCAGGTCGGCGCGTTCCATGCCCGCCGCGTGGGCCCTGGCCGCGACCCTGACCGCGGGCACGGCCGCCATCCTGGCCTCCCCCCACGGCAGAGGCCAGGACGCCGCGATCTGGAGGATCTGGATTCCCGCCCTGTCCGGTGTCCTGCTGTTCGCCGTCCTGCCCTGGGCGGCGGGCAGGCTGGTGCGCCAGCGTGCCGAGCAGCGCTCCCGCGAGCGGAGCCTGGTCGCGAGCCAGGCACGCCTGCGCGAGCGCAACCGCATCGCCCAGGACATGCACGACTCCCTCGGCCACGACCTCGCGCTCATCGCGCTGCGAGCCGGTGCCCTCGAGGTGGCCCCCGACCTGACCGAACGGCATCGCAGGGCCGCGGGAGAGCTCCGCCTGGCGGCGGCGGAG
Source organism: Streptosporangium sp. NPDC051023 (assembly GCF_040689595.1). Taxonomy (NCBI): domain Bacteria; kingdom Bacillati; phylum Actinomycetota; class Actinomycetes; order Streptosporangiales; family Streptosporangiaceae; genus Streptosporangium; species Streptosporangium sp. NPDC051023. Next base: position 24,017 of record NZ_JBFBCE010000091.1, read on the forward strand.
ACCACCGAACGTCTCCGCGAGATCATCGGTGTCCTCGGGGAGGGGGAGCACGCCCCGCTCGTCCCACCGCTGGAGAGCGTCGCGGAGGTCGTCGGCAGGGCGAGGGAGTCGGGGGTGCGGGTCGAGCTGCGTGGCGAGGAGTCGCTGCGGGACCGTACGGCGTGCAGGGTCGTCCAGGAGGCGCTGACCAACGCGACCAAGCACGCCCCCGCCTCCCCGGTGACGGTCGAGGTGCTCGGGACCGCCACCGGGGTCACGGTGACCGTGACCAACCCGGTGACCAACCCGGTCCCTGGGACGCAGCAGGGCCGCAGGCACGGCGGTCCGGGGCTCGGCCTTGGGCTGGCAGGCCTGCATGAGCGGGTACGGCTCGCCGGAGGCACCTTCGAGGCGGGCGGGGAAGGCGGCGGCTTCCGGGTCGTGGCCCGCCTTCCCCGGAAAAGCTGATGTCCTCCCGGAGAACGGAGCATGATGATCCGCGTACTGCTGGCGGACGACGAGACCATGATCAGGGCCGGGGTGCGGGCCATCCTGGACGCCGACCCCGAAGTCGAGGTCGTCGCCGAGGCGGGTGACGGGCACCAGGCGGTCGAGCTGAGCCTCGGTCACCGTCCCGACGTCGTCCTGCTCGACATCCGGATGCCCAGGATGGACGGGCTGGCGGCCCTGGTCGAGCTGCGCCGTCTCGCGCCCGAGGTCGGGGTGCTGATGCTGACCACCTTCGGCGAGGACGACTACATCGCCAGGGCGCTTGGCCAGGGCGCGAGCGGGTTCCTGCTCAAGTCAGGCGACCCCAGGGAACTGCTGGCCGGAATCCACGCCGTCGCGGAGGGCGCGGCTTATCTGTCGCCGCGCGTGGCCCGGCGGGTTATCAGCGAGCTCAGCGGCGGCCGGGCGATCCGCACGGCGGCTGCCCGGGAGCGGGTCGCCGTGTTGACGCCACGGGAGCGCGACGTGCTGGCGCTGGTCGGGGAGGGGTTGTCCAACGCGCAGATCGCCCGCCGCCTGCACCTGGTCGAGGGGACCGTCAAAGCTCACGTGAGCGCGATCCTCACCCGTCTGGGGGCGCGCAATCGCGTCCAGGCGGCGATCCTGGCCCACGAGGCCGAGCTGCCCGGCTCAGTTCATCAGCCAGACGGCGAGGTTCAGTGAGCCCGCGTAGGTGACCCAGAGCAGGTACGGCACCAGCAGCCAGGCGGCCGGTCGGCTGATCGGCCGGAACATCACGATGGTGGCCACGATCGCGCCCCAGAGCACCACGATCTCGGCGAACGCCAGGCCGTACCGGTCCGCTCCGAAGAACAGCGGGGTCCAGGCGGCGTTGAGCACGAGCTGGGCGGCGTAGACGCCGAGCGCGGGGGTGAGGCCGCGCGCCGACCAGGCGAGCCAGCCGGAGATGGCGATCAGGATGTAGAGCACCGTCCACGCGGGGCCGAACAGCCACTGCGGCGGCGCCCACGGGGGGCGCGTGAGCGCCAGGTACTCGCTGCCCGCGTTCACCGCCGCCAGCGATCCGATGGCCGCGACCAGCGCGAGCGCCACGGCGAAGACGGGCAACCCCGACCAGCGTTTCGGGTGTCCGGCGATGACCATGAATCCTCCCTGTCCCTCTCCTGATGCTCTTCGTGTCGCGGGTGCCGATCGGTTTCCCCCGTGCGGGGGAGGCGAATCACCGTCAGGTGGGAGGGAGGCCGCGGTCGCCGGAGGGAGAGTCGAGAGCATGACGGACACCACTCCCATTCCGACTCCGGCACCGGGCGTCACACGGACAACAGGCAGGACGTCCGAGTCGGGCGAGACAGTGGCGGCGGGCGGCACGCGGGCGGCGGCCTTGAGACTGACGGCGGTCGCGGTCGCCCTGGCCGGTGTCCTGCCGTACCTCACTCTCAAGATCATCTGGCTGACCGGGGGCACGCTCGGCATCGCGGACCCGGCCTGGGTCAGGGACGGCGCCCTCTTCGGCCTCAACCTGCTCACCTTCGCCATGGACGCGGTGGCGACGCTGATCCTGCTTGCCTTCGTGCTGCCCTGGGGCCGCAGGATCCCCGCGGGGGCGATCCTGCCGCCCATGTGGGTCGGCATCGGGCTGCTGGTCCCGATCGCGGTAGAGGCACCGCTGGGCTTCCTGATCGACCTGCTCTCCGGAACCCCGCTCTCCTCCCCGAACGACCCGGTGGCCGGCTGGGTCTATCTCGTCGTCTACACCGGCTTCACCTGTCAGGCGATCGGGCTCACGGTGGGTTTCCTGCACCACGCCCGCTCCCGCTGGCCCGGCGTGTTCACCTCGCGAGTCTCGGAGGGGGCGGCGAGCCGTACCCGGGAACTCCAGACGTTCGTCGCCTGGGGGATCGCGGGCGTGTCGGTGATCCTGGCCGCCATCAACCTGACCTGGCTGCTCGGCTCGACCGGCGGGCTCTCTGTGGAGGTTGCCGGCGAACGTTCCGTCTTCTTCTTCCTGCGCGCGGCCGTGAACACGCTGTTGCCGCTCGCCGTCGCTATCGGCCTGCTGACGATCGTCCGCGGTCGCTCCGACCGGCGGCTCAGGGGGCCGGTCATCCTCGCCTGGCTCGGCTCCGGCGCCATGTTCGCCTGGCCGTTGTGGGAGATGATCATCAGGTTCACGCCGACCGAGCTCAGCGGCCGAGGCGCGGGCGACGCCGGTGTTCTCGGGCTGGTCTCCCTGTTCACCCTGCTGACCGGCCTGGTCGCCGGAATGACCGGTGCCTTCGCTCTGGTCGACCGGGTACGTTCCGCCGCCCCCCGGCCCCGCTAGGCGGTCAGGGCGGCGGAGGCGGGGTCGTGGTGCAGGCGACGCAGGACGCGGCGGAAGGCGTAGACGGAGACGGCCGCCGCCAGGCCGCTGATCAGCGCCACGACCGAGGTGCGGACCAGCAGGTAGGTGCCGATCGACTCGTGGAGCAGGAGCCAGATGCTCACCGAGGAGTTGGCCAGCAGCACGAAGGCCCACAGCAGGGTGATCCGGGCGAAGAAGCGCCGCACCCGCTCGTGCCTCAACACCGAGGAGGGCAGGTGGATGTAGTCGAGGGTCAGCTTCTGGGCCAGGGGGCGGTTCAGCCGCACCGAGGCGAGGAAGGCCATGCTGATGCAGATGGTGCCCAGCTCGGGCTGGAGGAAGTAGACCACCGCGCTTCCGCTCCACAGCCCCAGCAGCGCCCGCACGGTGATCGCGATGGCGGCCAGGACCATCGTCCCCGGCACCCGGACCCGCCGGACCAGTCGCCAGCCCACTCCCGCGTACACCCAGCTCACCGCCGCGATCAGCGCTCCGTTCAGGCCGAGGACGGCCAGCGCGGCGTAGAAGACGGCCAGGGGGGCGACCACACCCTCCAGGAGCTTCGGCACCGCCTGCCGGATCAGGGCGGTGAGGCGGGGGAGGGCGACAGGGACATGGCTCATAACGCTCCACGGGACGGTGGAATGACCGGCGCTGAGGGCTCGCGCCTACCCAGGCGGAGGACTGCCAGACATGTCGGGTTTGATATAGGGGCTTGCGGGAGATTTACTCCGGTGTCGACCGGCGATTTACCGTACCCGAGCCGAATGCGTGCCTTCGCTATACCTGCCGAGTTCGTATGGCTGCACGCTGTGCTGCCGCAGGCCAAAGAAACCAAGGATCGCGGGAACGGTGTAACGGTTCGGAAACGGGAGCTTTCCCAATGGGGTCGGGTCCGCGACGATTCAAGTATGGCAGTGCACGTGCACACGTCCGACTGGTCAACCGAGGGAGTTGCGAATGTGGCGGCCCAGCTCATCCGCTGGCCCGACCTTGCGCTGAAACGTACCCGGAGAGGGCTCGGCTTCCGGGCCAGCGGCCGGGAGATTGTCAGGATGCCGGGAGATCACACCGCGGAACTGCTGCTCACCACAGCTGTGATCGACAGATGGGCCCGGGTGCTCACCGACTGCAGGCGGGTCACTCCGGGAAGCGATGCCGGATGGGTGACGATGGCCATCGATGGCAGGGCCGACGCCGAACTGTTCCTCTCGCTCGTCAGCGTGGCGATCAAGGTCAACGAGACGCCGCACTAGTGTTGTGACGGGAACGTTCCGGCGACACGCCGCTCGTCGGCGCTGGAACGGTCCCGATGCCCTCCCGTGCCGGCCGCTCTTCGGGTGGGCGGCCGGGAGTCGTGCCGTGATTCTCCGAGGTCAGCCGAGTGACGCGGTGGCGAGCCTCGCGCCGAAGCCGATGAACAGCGCGCCGACCCCGGTGGTCAGCCCGGCCGCCAGCTTGCGGCGTGCCCTGAACTGGGTGGCGAGGAACGTTCCGCCGAAGATCAGCATGGACAGGTAGAGCACGCTGAACAGCTGGCAGATGGCGCCCAGGATCAGGAACGACAGCGCGGGGGTGCCGTAGGCCGGGTCGACGAACTGGATGAAGAACGAGATGAAGAACAGGATCGCCTTGGGGTTCATCAGGCTGATCACCAGGGCCTTGCGGAGGGGGTTCTCCGCGCTGCGCTGTGGTGTGGGGGCGGCCTGCGCGCTCTCCGGCGACCGCCACGAGCGCCAGGCGCCGCGCAGCATCTGGAACCCGATCCACGCCAGGTAGGCCGCTCCGGCGTATTTGACGACGCTGAAGAGGACGGGCGTCGACTTCAGGAGCGAGGCGACCCCGGCCGCCGCGAGCACCATCAGGACGGTGTCACCGATGAAGACCCCCGTCGCGGCGCGGTATCCCTGCCGTACCCCGCGCTGCGCGGCGGTGGTGAGCACGTAGAGCGAGTTCGGGCCGGGCAGCAGGACGATGAAGAAGGCGCCAAGGACATAGGTCCATATGTCGGTTATGCCGAAGAACATAGTGGTGCTCCAGGGGGTGGTACGGGATACGTCACACGGTACCGCCCGTGGATTCCCTCCCGCCCCCACGGGGGAGCGCTCTCCCGCGCCTGTCCCGTCTCCTCCAGCCCCGTCTCTTTGGGCCGTGTCTCCTCCCGTCCCGCTCCGGTGTCGCCGTGTGGCGCGAGCCGCTGCCAGGAAGCGTATTTACCTTTAATTCCTATCGACTTAACATGAAAATGCTCGGGGGTGCCGCTGGACGACGAATGAGGTCGTGAGATGAGCGAGACAGATCCCCCTGTGGAGATCGAGGGCCGGACGGCGATCAACGAGGACTGGGCGGCCACGATCGTGGGCCTGGTGCTGGTGGTGCTGGTCCTCACCGGTGTGATTCCCGTCGGGCTGGTGCCCTGATGAGCACCGAGGAGAGGAAGGACGTCCCGGTCGGGACCCCCGCGGAGCCGGGACCGGGACCGGTGTGGGCGCTGCTCGGCGTCCTGGTCGTCCTGTTGCTGGCCGCGGCCACCCGATACCTGGACCAGAACGTCCCCGCCCTGCTCAAGGGCACCGCGCTCGAAAACGTCGGCGCCGCGATCGAGTATCCGGTCTACGCGATCGTCATCGGGCTGATCGGCAACGCCGTGCTCACCGCGGCCGGGGTGCGCGAGCGTCTGTCCGGCGGCTTCAGGACGGAGTTCTTCATCAAGACGGGCCTGGTCCTGCTCGGCGCCTCGATCAACCTCAGGGTGATCGTCACAGCCGCCGGGCCCGCGATCATCCAGGCGGTCGTGCTGATCACCACGGTTTTCCTGTTCACCTGGTGGCTCGGCGGCAGGCTCGGCCTTGAGGACAAGCTCCGCGCGCTGCTGTCGGCCGCGGTCTCGATCTGCGGGGTGAGCGCGGCCATCGCGGCGGCGGGCGCCGTACAGGCCAAGCGCGAGCAACTCGCCTACAGCGCGAGCCTGGTGATCGCCTTCGCGCTGCCCTCCATTTTCATCCTGCCCTGGCTGGCGGGCGTGTTCGGACTGAGCGACGAGGTGGCCGGAGCGTGGATCGGCGGCAACATCGACACCACCGCCGCGGTCACGGCGGCCGGTGCGATCGTCGGCGACGACGCACTGGCGGTCGCGAGCATAGTGAAGGTCACCCAGAACGCGCTGATCGGCATCGTGACCATCGCGCTGACCGCCTACTTCGCCTTCCGGGTCGAGCGCCGCGCGGACGCCGCGCGTCCGGGTCTCGGCGAGTTCTGGCGGCGCTTCCCGAAGTTCGTGCTCGGCTTCGTCGCGGCTTCCGTGATCGCCACCTGGTGGCTGACCACGGTGAGCGCGGCGGACGGCAAGGCGACCATTGGCGAGATCAACGACCTGCGGATCTGGTTCCTGATCCTGGCGTTCGTCAGCATCGGCCTGGAGTTCAGGGTGGCCTCGCTCAGAGAGGCCGGTTGGCGTCCCGTCGGGGTCTTCGCCGCCGCGACCGTGGTCAACGTGGTGGTCGCCCTCGGACTGGCCCTCCTGCTGTTCAGCGGGTTCAGCGTCGCGTGAGATCGGGGGCCGGTACGGCGGCCCGCCGTGTCGGCCCCCCGTTCACCTCGTCGTAGCTCTTCCTGGCCCGATCGATGTCCTCCAGATGGAGGTGCGTCCACAGGACCAGGGAGGAGACGATCTCCTTGAGCGTCTCGCCGAGCGGGGTGAGCGTGTAGTCGACGTGCGGCGGGATCACCGGGTGCACGGTGCGGCTGACCAGGCCGTCGCGCTCCAGGCCGCGCAGCGTGACGGAGAGCATGCGCTGGCTGATGCCGGGCACGGCGCGCAGCAGCTCGGTGAAGCGCCGGGTGCCGTCGCTGAGCTGGTAGAGCACCGCCACCGACCATTTGTCGCCGATCCGGTCGAGAATCTCCCTGGCGCGGCAGTTCGCCGCCGTTCTCTCGTCGTACGGCACTTTCTGCATGGTTGTCTCCAGCTCACAAAGGCATGGGGAAGCTCGATCCCTTCACCTCAGTGACGGTAACCGATGATGTGGTTTGTTACCAGATACAACCATGGAGGTCACGGGGCCGGGTTCATCTCCTGATCACGCGTCCGGCGGTGCGTGGTGCCGGTGCCGCGGTGCGAAGGGGCCGGGGACGGCGCGAATCTCACGGCGGTGCCGTACCTGGCGGGCGTCGCGGCGCGCCTTGAGGAGGAGCGGCTCACCGTGGTCGAGGCAGGGGCGGCGAAGCGGCTGGCGCTGGGCGAGCCGGTCGACCTGTCCGAGGAGGTCGCCGCCAACCCGCTCAGGGAGCGGCTCTGCGCGCTCGCCGTGTGGCGGGGAGCGGGGCCAGAGCCCACTCCGGTTTCTCCGGTGGCCCGGTCCGCGGTGCCTGGCCGGGCTCCTTCCATTCGAAAGGCGAAGGTCGCAATATCGAAATCAATCAACACTTATATCCTGATATGACCATTGATGCGGCATTCCTTTGGTTCATGGTGCGCCGCCATCATGGAGAGGTCGGCGAGGAGAGGGGCGAGCGCGTGGACGGTACGCAGCATGGCGCGGGTGGTCTTCTCCGGGTCATGGCCGGCCAGAACCCACGTGTGAAGAGAGACGAACATGATCTCCCCGTTGAAATCCGGTCCGTTGGCGTCGACGGAAGAGGACGCGCTGCGGCGTGACGCCGAGGATCCGGGCCGCCGGGACCTCTTCCTCGTTCCGCCCGCCGAGGGCGGCGGCTATCCCGACAGCGCCTACCTGGCCGGTAACTCGCTCGGCCTGCAACCCCGGGCGACCCAGGCGGAGCTGCTGGAGGACCTGGCGGCCTGGGCCCGGCTCGGCGTCGAGGGGCACCTGGAGGCGGAACGCCCCTGGCTGCCGTACCACGAGCAGCTCACCGGACCGGCCGCCCGGCTGGTCGGCGCGTTGCCCGAGGAGACCGTCATCATGAACTCGCTGACGGTCAACCTGCACCTGCTGATGGTGTCGTTCTACCGGCCACGGGGCGAGCGGACCCGGATCCTCATCGAGGACACCGCGTTTCCCTCCGACAGCTACGCGGTACGCAGCCAGGCTCGCTTCCACGGCCTCGACCCCGAAACCGCCGTGGTACGGCTGGGCAGCGGCCAGGAGGTCCTCGACTTCCTGGAGCGCGAGGGCGAAACGGTCGCGCTGGTGATGCTCGGCGGGGTCAACTACCTCACCGGCGAGCTCATGGACATCCCCGCGATCACCGCGGCCGGGCACGCGGCAGGCGCGGTCGTGGGGTGGGACCTGGCGCACGCCGCGGGAAACGTCCCGCTGGAGCTGCACGAATGGGGACCGGACTTCGCGGCCTGGTGCTCCTACAAGTACCTCAATTCAGGACCCGGTGCCCTCGGCGGCGTCTTCATCCACCAGCGGCACCTGGGCGACCCCGCGCTGCAGCGCTTCGAGGGCTGGTGGAGCACCGAGCAGAACACCCGGTTCCAGATGGCCCCGGTCTCCCGCCCGCCCGCCAGCGCCGACGCCTGGCAGATCTCCAACCCGCCGATCTACGCGATGGGCCCGGTGCGCACCTCGCTCAACCTGTTCGACCAGGCCGGGATGACCGAGCTGAGGGCCCGCAGCGTGCGGCTCACCGGATACCTGGAGAGCCTGCTCGACGAGATCACTCCGACCCGGCCGATCAGCGTGGTCACTCCACGTGACCCGGCCCGCCGCGGCTGCCAGCTGTCCCTGCGGATCGAGCACGGCAGTGCCGCCGAGCTGGCCCGGCGGCTGCGCCATGAGTACGGGGTCGTCACCGACGCCCGCGAGCCGGACATCGTCCGGGTGGCGCCGACCCCGCTCTACTCGACCTACCACGACTGCTGGCGGGCCGCCGCCGCGCTGGCCGACTGCGTCCGGGAGGAGTCGTAACGATCGCCGGCGCGGTCGGCTCCGCGGCGCGCGTGCCTCCCGGCGCCGGGCCGGGGGACCGCTGTAGATCATCTCGTATCAAGGGGTTACCGGTTCAATCGCTGATGTCGGCCAGTGGCTGGACCCGGTGCGGGACGACCGTGGAGAGTGTTATCACCGTGCTGCTCCGCCGTACTCCGGGGATGGTCAGGGTCTGGTCGATGATCTCCTGGATGTGCTCGTGGTCGCGGCCGACGATCCGGCACCACACGTCCCCGGGGCCGGTGACGATATGGGCCTCGAGGACCTCGGGGATCGCTTCCAGCGCGGCGGAGATGTCGGCGCGGGAGATCTGCTCTACCTGAAGCGTGGTGAAGGCCTGAACCACGTAGCCGAGTGCGCGGGGAGAGAGGTTGGGGCCGAAGTCGGTGATCACCCCGTCCGCGACCATCCGGTCGAGGCGGGCCTGGACGGTGCCTCTGGCGACGCCGAGCAGGCGCGCGATCTCCAGCAGTCCCGTCCTCGGGCGTTCCCTGATCAGATGGAGCAGTCTGCGATCGAGGTCGTCCAGCCCGTTTCTTCGAGCTGCCAATCTGCTCACCTCCGGAGGGTGCGTCGTGCTCGGCACTGACGATCTGGCAGTGAACCGGCAGGTGTGTTGCCCATCCTGTAGCCGCAAATCAGACTACGCCTGCATATATGACATATATGGCAAAGATGGAGGCAAAATGGCACGCGAGCATTCCCATCCCTTCATTCCCTATCGGCCCATGCGCTACCCCGAGGCTGAGATGGTCGAGCGGGGCCGGAAGTTCTACGAGCACATGGACCTGCGCAGGAGTGTGCGTTTCTTCAGCGACGAGCCCGTACCCCGCGAGTGCGTCGAACTGGCGATCAGGGCCGCGAACACCGCGCCGTCCGGCGCCCACCAGCAGCCATGGAAGTTCATCGTCGTCGGTGACCTCGAGACCAGGAAACGCATCAGGGAGGCGGCGGAGATCGAGGAGCGGCAGAACTACGAGGGCGGCCGCCTCACCCCCGAGTGGCGCGAGGCCCTGGCCCATCTGGAGACCACCGCGGACAAGAACTACCTCGAGACGGTGCCCTGGCTGGTGGTCTGCTTCGCGGAGAAGTACGGCGTGCGCCGGGACGGTGCCCGGGTCAAGCACTACTACGTGAACGAGAGCGTCGGCATCGCCTGCGGGTTCTTCATCGCCGCGCTGCACGCGATGGGGCTGTCCACGCTCACCCACACCCCGAACCCGATGGCCTTCCTGACCGAGATCTGCGGGCGCCCCAGCAATGAACGGCCCTACATCCTGTTCCCGATCGGCTACGCGGCCCATGACGCCGAGGTCCCCGATCTGGTCAGGAAACCTTTGTCCGAGGTGATCGGCTGAATTGTTTCGCCGGGCCTCGCCTGGCGGCTCGGGTGCGGGCACCGATGGCACCCGGGCGCGTTTCGGAGATTGACGCGTTCTGTCCCCGTCGCCGGTTGGGCGGCGGGGGCGTTTTTTTGGGGTGGTCTCCCTTGCTTTCCGGGCGTATCCCGGCCCCCGGGTGTCACAGGCGCACCCCGGGTGTGAAAAGGGAGAGGGATTTTGGAACGTGCCTAGCTGGATCGTTGAAACCTGGAGCTTTTGGGCCTTGTGGCAACTCTCTGTCAAGGCTACGATCGCGACAACTCTTAGGAAACTTTCCTAAAAGAAATGAGGAGGCGAGGCAGTGATGGTGCGCCCACCCCCGTCTTGAGCGATCGCGAGCTGCGAGAACGCGAAGACGGCAGTCGTCACTATGTGAAGGTCCGGCCGTCCGGACGCCTCCACCCCCCAGGTTCCCCGTGCAAGGGAGCGATCATGCGGCGTACCCTTCCCTTACTCGTTCTGACTGAGGCTGCAAGCTCCCCTTCGGGGGTGCTCGCGCCAGGCGGCACCGCCGCCACGGCCGCTCTCGCCCAGTCTTCCGGCTGGAGATCGAGGCCAAGGGGCAGGTACACGCTCAAGAATGACACCATCGTGGTTCCGCCGGGCAGGAAAGCCGAATCAGACTTCTCGGTGCGCGGCGCCGAGGGCTTCCTCCGGAACGCCACGCCGGCCCGTGACGGGCGGCACCTCGGCTTCACCACAGCTTCAACCAGTGCTTTTACCACCGTGGGCCGCAACGACGCGGCCGCGCTGACCATCCCGGGCAGCCCGCACGTGCTCACGCGGGCCGACGACGCTGTCGGCCAGGCCTGGCCGCGGGAGCTCTCCACCCGGGTCAACGCGCTGCCGGACACCACCGGCAGGACCGAATACATAAAGGCCAAGCGCCTGTCCGGAGCGACGGACCAAGAGACGACCAGCGACGGCGACTCTTTATCCGGCGTGCCGGGCGACGGCCTGCGCTGATCCATGGTGTGGTCCCGGCCTTCCTGCGGCCCCGGGACCGCGCCCTACCCGCCGTACGGCTTGCGCCCTGCCTCCTCGCCGCCTGCAGAGGAGCACCCCCCGAAAGGGGCGCGAGCCGTACGGCCACCCCCCACCGAATGCATGAGGTCAACGTGAGATTTCGCGTCATAGCTCGATCACTCGTCGCTGTGGCGGCCCTCGCCGCCGCGGCGACGGCGGTCGCGCCGCCCGCACAGGCCGCCTCGGCGACCGCCACCTTCGTCAAGGTCGGCGACTGGGGCTCGGGCTTCGAGGGCAAGTACACGATCAAGAACGACAGCGGCGCGGCCCTGAGCAGCTGGAAGGTCGAGTTCGACCTTCCCGCCGGAGTCAGCGTCGGCTCCTTCTGGGACGCCACGCTGACCAAGAGCGGCCAGCACATCACCTTCGCCAACGTCGGCTGGAACGGCAGCGTCCCCAACGGCGGCAGCGTGAGCTTCGGCTTCCTCGGCACCCCCGGCGGGGCCAACTCCCTGCCGCTGAACTGCAAGCTCAACGGCGCCGACTGCGGCGGCGGCAGCACGGAGACCGCCCCCGGCAAGCCGGGCGCGGTGACGGCGACGGGCGGCGCGAACAGCGTCGCGTTGTCGTGGGGTGCGGCGAGCGGCACGGTGACCGGTTACCG
>NZ_JBFBCE010000091.1:35819-38827 GCF_040689595.1 Streptosporangium sp. NPDC051023
GTGAGGCGCACACCTACACGGTCGCCGCCTACAACGGCACGGGTGAGGGCGCCAAGAGCGACCCGGCGAGCGCCACCACGACCGGCTGCACCACCAGCCCGCTGCCCAAGCACTTCCTCACCGGCTACTGGCACAACTTCGACAACGCGGCCGTCGAGCTCAAGCTCGCCTCGGTGCCCCGGGACTACGACCTGGTCGCCGTCTCCTTCGGCGAGGCCTCCTCGTCCCCGGGTGAGGTCACCTTCAAGGTCGACCCGGGCCTGTCGACCTCCCTGGGCGGCTACACCGACGCCCAGTTCAAGGCCGACGTGCAGACCCTGCACACGCGAGGCCAGAAGGTCATCCTCTCGGTCGGCGGTGAGAAGGGTAACGTCCAGGTCTCCAGCGGCGCGGCCGCGACCAAGTTCGCCGACAGCGTCTACGCCCTCATGCAGAACTACGGCTTCGACGGCGTCGACATCGACCTGGAGAACGGCCTCAGCTCCACCTACATGGGCCAGGCCCTGAGGTCGCTGCGCGCCAAGGCCGGCTCCGACCTGATCATCACGATGGCACCGCAGACGATCGACATGCAGTCGCCGGGCGCCGAGTACTTCAAGCTCGCGCTGAACATCAAGGACATCCTCACGGTCGTCCACACCCAGTACTACAACTCGGGCTCCATGCTCGGCTGCGACAAGATGGCCGCCTACTCGCAGGGCACGGTCAACTTCATGACCGCGCTCGCCTGCATCCAGCTGGAGAACGGCCTGCGCCCCGACCAGGTCGCGCTCGGCCTGCCCGCGGGCCCCGGCGCGGCGGGCGGCGGCATCGTCGCTCCCTCCATGGTGAACCAGGCGCTCACCTGCCTGGCCACCAAGACCAACTGCGGCAGCTTCGTGCCGCCGAACGCCTACCCCGGAATCAGGGGTGCCATGACCTGGTCGATCAACTGGGATGCCAGCAACAACTGGAACTTCTCCAAGACCATCAAGCCGCACCTCGCGACGCTTCCCTAAGGGCCATACCCCTCAAGGGACCACAGCCGGTACGGCCCGCGTCTTCCGCCCCCGGGGCGCGGGCCCTACCTCGGCACACCCCCCAAAGAAGTGACACCCCCCGAACGTCGAACCTCACTTCGCACCTCTTCCCCATGGAGGGAACATGCGTTCTTTGCGTATTCTCGTCGCGGCGGCCATCGCCGCCTCGGGTGTACTGCTCGCCACCACACCGGCCAGCGCGGCCGGGGTAACGGCGACCTTCACCAAGACCTCAAGCTGGGGATCGGCCTTCGAAGGCAAATACACGATCAAGAACGACAGTGGCGCGGCCCTGAGCAACTGGAAGGTCGAGTTCGACCTGCCCGCGGGTGGCAACGTCAGCTCCGCCTGGGACGCCAGCCTGGCCAAGAGCGGCACGCACTTCACGCTGAGCAACGTCGGCTGGAACGGCAACGTCCCGGCCGGAGGCAGTGTGAGCTTCGGCTTCATCGCCTCGCCCGCCACCGCGACCCCGTCCGGCTGTAAGGTCAACGGCGCCGACTGCGGCGGCGGCCCGGTCGAGCAGGTTCCCGGCACCCCGGGGGTGCCGTTGGTGACCGGCAGCACGAACTCCACGATCTCGCTGTCGTGGGGCGCCTCGACCGGCACGGTGACCGGCTACCGGGTGTACGAGGGCACGACCCTGAAGGCGACCGTCACCGGCACCTCGACGACGATCTCCGGCCTGGGCACCTGCGAGTCGCACAGCTACACCGTCAAGGCCTACAACAGCGCCGGCGAGTCGCCCGCCAGCGGTTCGGTCAGCGGCACCACCACGGGCTGCACCACCGGCACCCCCGGCGCCCCGAGCAACGTGACGGTGACCGGCAGCACCGACTCCGCGATCTCGCTGTCGTGGGGCGCCTCGACCGGCTCGGTCGCCGGTTACCGGGTGTACGAGGGGACGACCGCGAAGGCGACCGTCGTGGGCACCTCCGCGACGATCTCGGGTCTCGGCACCTGTGAGACGCACAGCTACACGGTCAAGGCCTACAACGACCAGGGCGAGTCCGCGGCCAGCGCGGCGGTCAGCGGCAAGACCACCGGCTGCACCAACCCCGACCCGGCCAAGATGCCCGGCGCGCCGTACTACTACACCGGCTGGGGCAACCCGCCGAGCATCGGCACCGTCATGAACGCCACCGGCATCAAGTCCTTCACCATGGCGTTCATCCTGGCCCAGAACGGCTGCAACCCGGCCTGGGACGGCCAGCGTCCGCTGACCGGCGGCGCCGACCAGAGCGCGATCAACGCGGTCAAGGCCGCGGGCGGCAGCGTCCAGGTGTCCTTCGGCGGCTGGAGCGGCAACAAGCTCGGCCCGAACTGCTCGACCCCCGACGCCTTCGCGGGCGCCGTGCAGAAGGTCATCAACGCCGTCGGCCCGGCGGTCGTCGACTTCGACATCGAGAACACCGACGAGTTCGAGAACTACACCGTCCAGGACCGCATCCTGAACGGCCTCAAGATCGTCAAGGCCGCCAACCCGAACGTCAAGATCGTCGTGACCTTCGGCACCGCGACCAGCGGCCCGACCTCTCACGGCGTCCGCCTGATCAACCAGGCCAAGGCGCTGTCCGTGCCGATCGACAACTACACGATCATGCCGTTCGACTTCAGCGGCGGCGCGAACATGTACCAGAGCACGGTCAACGCGGCCGAGGGCCTGAAGAACGCGCTGAAGTCCGCCAACGGCTGGACCGACGCGCAGGCCTACGCCCACATGGGCATCTCCGGCATGAACGGCCTGTCCGACCAGCAGGAGGTGACCAGCCCGGCGACCTGGCAGCAGATCACCGACTACGCCAAGTCCAAGGGGCTGACCCGCCTGGCGTTCTGGTCCGTCAACCGTGACCGTCCCTGCCCCGGCGGTGGCGTCTCGGAGAGCTGCAGCGGCGTCGCGCAGGCCGACTGGGAGTTCACCAAGATCACGGCCGGCTTCTAGCCGGGTACGGCCCGCACCCCGTGCACCGGGTGCGGGCCGGGCCCCCC
>NZ_JBFBCE010000092.1:0-38176 GCF_040689595.1 Streptosporangium sp. NPDC051023
GCCGAGGACCCCGAGCAACTCGGCTGGCTGCTGGGCTACTCCCCCTATCACCGGGTCGAGGACGGGCGCCGGGGAGAGGCGGACGGCGCGGGTCAGCTGCTGATGTCCTTGCCGGTGAAGCGGGCCCACGCGACCGAGCCGAAGACCACGATGTACGCGGCGAAGACCAGCAGCCCCTGCCCCATGTCCCCGGTGGCGACCGGATCGCGCAGCACCGCGTCGAAGCCGCCCCACCAGTGGGTCAGCAGGTACGGCTGGAGCACCGAGAGCTGCGGGATGACGCCGAGCACCTGGGCGACGATGACGAGCACCACGGTGGAGGCGATGGCGCCGACCGCCACCTCGGTCAGCGTCGAGAACGCCAGGGCGACGGCGGCCAGGGCGGCCATGCCCGCCGTGACGTACAGCACGACGAGCCCGATCCGCAGCAGGCCGTCGACCAGGGGGATCGTCCCCCCGGACAGCAGGGTGATCGGGCCCGCGGGGAACAGCACCAGCCCGGCGATCAGCGCGGACAGCGCGATCACGCTGACGGCCGCCAGGCAGAAGACGACGGCGTTGGCGTACTTGACGGCCAGCAGCCGGGTCCGGCCCGCAGGAGCCGCCAGCAGGTAGCGCAGCGTGCCGATGCCCGCCTCCCCCGCGATCGAGTCCCCGCCCACGACCGCGACCGCGACGGGCAGCAGGAGCTGCACGAGGAGGGAGAGCGCGGCGAAGGTGAGGAACAGCCCGTTGCCGGTGATCCGGGTGAAGATGGCCGGGCCGCCGCCGTCACCGTCGCCGGACCCGGCGAACGCCCGCAGCGCGACCCCGATCAGCACCGGGATCAGGGCGAGCACGGCCAGCATGGCGATGTTCCTCGGACGGCGGAAGGTCAGCCCGACCTCCGAGGCGAGCAGCCGCAGCAGCGCCCTGGGCGCGCTCACCGCCCGCCCGCCGACGGCGGGACCCGAGACCGCTCGCGCGCCGGGCGCGGGATCCGAGGCGGCCCGCGCGCCGATGGCGGACGCCCCCGGCTCCTCACCCGCATGGGCCCCGGCGTCCCTGATGTCCCCGGCGTCCTTGATGTCCTCGGTGCCGATGGACATGACCTCTCTCCCGCTAACCGTCGACATCGAAACCCTCCCCGGTCAGTCCGACGAACATGTCCTCGAGGCTCGGCCGCTGTACGGCCAGGCCCCGCACCGCGACACCACCCGCGACCAGCTCCGCGCAGACCCGTTCCGCGGCCTCCGCGCCGAGCTCGGCGCTCGCCTCGCCCTCGCCGGTCCTGACTCCGGACAGCCCCAGGGCCGCCAGTACGTCCGCCGCCTCCGCGGCGTCCGGCGTCTCGACCCGGATCCTGACCGCCTCACCGGCCCTGAGCCCGGCGATGGGCCCCTGGGCGACCAGCCGCCCGGCCCGCATGACCGCGACGTGGGAGCACATCTGCTCGATCTCGGCCAGCAGGTGGGAGGAGACGAACACGGTCGTCCCCTCCTGCGCGATCTCCTTGACCAGGGCGCGCACCTCGCGGGTGCCCTGCGGGTCGAGCCCGTTGGTCGGCTCGTCGAGGATCAGCAGTTCCCTCGGCCCCAGCAGCGCGCCGGCGATCGCCAGCCGCTGGCGCATGCCGAGGGAGTAGGCCCGGTAGCGCTTGCCCGCGGCGGCCGCCAGCCCCACCCTGTCGAGCGCGTGCCCGATCCTGGCCGTGGCCGTACGGGGGTCGGCCGCGGGATCGGCCGCGTCGTAGCGGCGCAGGTTGGCCTCGCCCGACAGGTAGGGGTAGAAGGACGGCCCCTCGACCAGCGCGCCGACCCGGGACAGCACGGCCCCCGGCCCGTCCGCCATGGGGGTGCCGAGCAGCTCCCAGCTTCCCGCGGACGGGGCGATCAGGCCGAGCAGCATACGGATGGTCGTGGTCTTCCCCGAGCCGTTCGGGCCGAGGAAACCGAAGACCGCGCCTCTGGGCACGGCCAGGTCGAGACGGTCGACGGCCACCTGGCCGCCCCTGAATCGTTTGGTCAGGCCGCGGGTGACGATCGAGCAGTCCTCCGCGGGGGGCGTCGAGGCGTCCGAGGCCGCGGAGGCCGGGGCGGGGGGCGTCGACTCCTGGACGGTCAGCACGGGTCTCCCATCGTTTTCTGTGTTCCGCGACGCGCGCGCGGCCGTCGGCCGTGCACGGCGTTCCGCGAGGCGGCGGGCGGGGGCGCCGCACGCGACGCCCCCGGGCTCTCCTCGAACCCCGCGCCGCGGGTCACGCGGGCGCGTTCCCCCCGGCCGGCCGCCAGGAGCCACGCGTCTCCCGGCATCTCGCTCATTTCTTCCCGGCCGCCTCTGCCAGCTTCTCCGGGGTGACCGCGCCGACCAGCAGGCGGCCGTCGTCGGTCAGCAGCGCGGAGACCAGCTTGGTCTGGACGACCCTGCCGGTGCCCCAGGTCCCGCTGATCGGCTTGGCGGACCTCAGCAGGGCCTGGACGATGGCGTTCACGTCCTGCCCCGACCGCCCGCCGCCCTGGCGCTGCTCCTGGTCCTGCCCCTGTGCAGGCTGCGCCGTGAGGGCGTCGCCGGAGAAGGGAAGCACCGCCACGGAGGTCCAGCCCTCGCCGACGGTCTTGACCCCGCCCTTCAGCGCCTGCGCCCTGTCGTGCTCGGCCTCGAGCCTCTCACCGGATTCGCCGAGCGTCTGCTCCACGACCCTCGCGCCCGCGGGCGGCGTGAAGGTGAAGTTACCTGCGGCGGGCGGGGTGAACGTGACCGAGGTGAAGCCGATCTCGAAGGCGGGCTCGGCCGCGCTCCTGGCGTAGACCTGGACCCGCAGCGGGACCAAGGTCTCCCCGTCGAGCGCCAGCTTGACCTCCTTGATCAGGGACGCGCTGTCCTTCGGGGCGAGGACGAGCTGGTAGGCCGGGCGGTCGGCGACCCTCTCCGTGCTGGTCACGCTCACCGTGGTGTCCGCGCCGGTCCTCTTCAGCAGCTCCTGCGCGACCTGCTGCGGGGTGGTCGCCGTCGGCAGCGCCGTCGCCGGCCTGTCGTGCGCCAGCCCGTCTGCGCCCTTGATCCGGGTGGCCCTGTTGGCGTCGCTCTCCCACAGCCAGGTCTGGTCCCCGTTGGCGATCAGGTCGGTCTCGCTCATCCGCCCGGGCAGGGCGAGCCTGATCCGGTCGGCGCCGCCGTACCAGACCTTGAGCTCGTGCGAGCCCGCCAGCAGCGCCGCGGGGGAGGATCCGCCGACACCCGCGACCTCGGGCAGCCCCGGCAACCCCAGGGAGGCGGTCTGGATGACGGTTCCCGACATGGGCTTCGCGCCCGCCCGTGCGGCCTGGACGGCGTCGGCGAGCAGTTGCTGGGCGGTGCGGTCCGGCAGCGTGGGTTCGCCCTGGACCGCGGCGATGACCGGGCCCGCGCCGAGAGCCCCCGCGACCACCGCGATCGCGGCGACGGGAACGCCCCATCTCATCACGCGGCTCCGCCCCGTTGGCTGTCTCGTTCGCTCTGACATGTCACTCCTTCACGGTATTGCGTCAATCGCTGTCTTTCGCAGCTTGCGTGAACGGTCCTGTGCCGGAGCTGAGACAAACTGAGAGGACTCACAGGGTTCTCAGCGACCTCTCAGGCCCGCTGGCCGAAGATGGGGCGAGCGGTGAAGGTGGTGGGAGATGCGGGTTCTCGTGGTGGAGGACGAGCGGCGGATGGCCGCGGCGCTCCAGCGCGGGCTGCAGGCCGAGGGGTTCGCGGTCGACCTCGCGCACGACGGCGAGGAGGGGCTGCACCTGGCCAGGCACGGCGACTACGACGTGGTCGTGCTGGACATCATGCTGCCCAGGATCTCCGGCTACAACGTCTGCAAGCAGTTGCGGGCCGAGGAGAACTGGGTGCCGATCCTGATGCTGTCCGCGAAGGACGGCGAGTACGACATGGCGGACGGGCTCGACCTCGGCGCCGACGACTACCTGACCAAGCCGTTCTCCTACGTCGTGCTGGTCGCCAGGCTCAGGGCGCTGCTGCGCCGGGGCGCGAACCGGCGTCCCGCCGTGCTGCAGGCCGGGGACCTGGCCCTCGACCCCGCACGGCGGCGCGTCTCCAGGGGGCAGCAGCCGATCGAGCTGACTCCCAGGGAGTTCGCGCTCCTGGAGTACCTGATGCGCCGTCATGACGAGGTGGTCTCCAAGTCCGAGATCCTGGAACACGTGTGGGACACCTTCGACACCGATCCGAACGTGGTCGAGGTCTACGTGGGCTACCTGCGCCGCAAGATCGACGTGCCGTTCTCGAGGAACGCGCTGCAGACCGTGAGGGGAGCCGGGTACCGGCTGACGGGCGATGGCGGCTGACCCGCTCCTACAGGGAACGCGGCGCACGGTCGGCTGGTGGCGGCGTAAGAGCCTGCGGTTCCGGCTGACCGCGGTGGCCTCGGCCGTGCTCGCGTTCGCCCTGTTCGTCTCGGCCTACGTGATGATCGGCGTGCTCGGCCAGGCCCTGCTCACCACCATCGACGACGTGATCTACCAGCGGGCGCGGGACACGGTCTCGCTGGCCGACGCGGGGCGGCTGCCGGACGAGATGACCACGCCGGACGGCACGCTGCTGCAGGTGATCGACGGCGCGGGGCGGATCACCCACGCGACCACCGGCACCGACCGGCTGGTGCCGCTGCTGGGCGCGCGAGAGCGGGCCGCGGCGATCGCCAGGGGCAGGGCCAGGTTCCTGGACGGTGAGCCGTACGGGATCCCGCACGTGCTTCGGGTACGGGTGCTCAGCGCGGACCGGGGGCAGACGGTGATCGCCGCTCGTCCCTTCAGCGAGGTGGAGACCAGCCTCAGCACGGCCGGTCACGTGCTGATCATCGGCACGCCGCTGTTGCTGGTGCTGCTCGCGGGAGCCAGCTGGGTGATCATCGGCCGGACGCTGCGTCCCATCGCCGCGCTGCGCCGGGGCGCGGGAGAGATCACCGACACCGCCCGGTCGAGGCGCCTGCCGGTGCCCGAGGCGCGCGACGAGGTGCACAGCCTCGCCACCACGCTCAACGACATGCTGGCCCGTCTCGAGGAGGCCGACGCGCGCCAGCGGTCCCTGGTCTCCGACGCGGCGCACGAACTGCGCAGCCCGCTGGCCAGCATCCGGCTCCAGTTGGAGGTCGCGCTCGGCCATCCCGAGGGACAGGAGTGGCGGGAGACGGCCGAGGGCGTGCTCGAGGACACCATGCGCCTGGCCAGGCTGGCCGAGGACCTGCTGGCCCTGGCCAGGCTGGACGAGCGCGGCGGACCTGGCCGCAGGGAGCCGGTCGAGTTGGACCAGCTGGTCCCGCAGACCGCGGAACGGTACGGCGAGGCCGTCACGGTGCGGATCCCCGGCCCCGCCTCCGGGCCGGGAGAGGGGCAGAAAAACCCGGAGGGCGGGGCGGTCGTGGTGACGGGCGACGCCCTCGACCTGGGACGGGTCCTGGTCAACCTGGTGGACAACGCGCTGCGGCACACGACGGCCCAGGTGATGGTCGAGCTGCGCACCGAGGGGGCGGACGCGGTGCTGACCGTCACCGACGACGGACCCGGCATTCCCGAGCCGGACAGGGAACGGGTCTTCGACCGCTTCACCCGCCTTGACAGCGCGCGCAGCCGTGACGAGGGCGGCGCCGGGCTCGGTCTGGCGATCGTCAGGGAGACGGTCAACGCCCACGGTGGCGCGGTGCACCTCGAGGACGCCTCGCCCGGTTTGCGGGCTGTCGTACGACTTCCGCTATCTTGACCGAGGCTTGCCCGTCAGGTGATTGGCCGGGCGTGTTCCCGGCCCTAGCGTCGCTTCCATGACTTCCGCTGACGGCGGCGAGCGGGAGCTGATCCTGCGGGTCGCGACCAAGCTCTTCGCCGCCCTCGGCTACGACGGAACCTCGACCGACCAGATCGCCGAGGCCGCCGGGCTGGACGTCGCCACGCTCAAGAAGAGCTTCGGCACCAGGCGGGAGCTGTACCTCGCGGTCATGGAGCGCGCCCACCTGGCCGAGTCCGCGGGGCTGGAGAGGTCGGTCGCGGAGATCGCCACCGCGCCGCCCGGGCAGGCCACGGCGGCCCTGCACCGCCTCGTCGACGACTACATCGACTTCTGCGCCCAGAATCCCGAGGTTCCCGCGCTGTGGGTGCACCGCTGGCTGTCCGACGCCAGCGACGTCACCGAGCTGGAACCGCGGTACGTCCAGCCACTGGTCCAGTTCGTCACCGACGCCCTCGAACCCATCACCCATGACTCCCCCGACATGAGGTTCGTGATCTGGACGGTGATCTGGTCGACGCACGCCTTCTCACGCGGCGGGGTGCTCGACGAGAACGGCGAGCGCCGCGGCCCCGAGGACCCGGAGACCCTGCGCAGGTTCCGCGCCCACATGCACAAGATGGTGCACTGCACCCTCGGCCTGCCGGGAAACCCTCCCTGACCGGCGGCCAGGAGACCCGGCCGGTCGCGCCGCGGAAACGGCGGACCATCCGGGAAGATTGTCCGATTCACGGCCTTTTGTATGACTTCCGCTATCTTGACCGAGGCTTGCCCGTCAGGTGATTGGCCCAGGCGTGTTCCCGGCCCTAGCGTCGCTTCCATGACTTCCGCTGACGGCGGCGAGCGGGAGCTGATCCTGCGGGTCGCGACCCGGCTCTTCGCCGCCCTCGGCTACGACGGAACCTCCATCAGCCAGATCGCCGAGGCCGCGGGACTGGACGTCGCCACGATCAACGAGAACTTCGGCGGCAAGCGGGAGCTGTATCTCGTGGTCATGGAGCACGCCGCCCTGGCCGAGCTGGCCTGTTTCGAGACCTCGATCGCGGATATCTCCAGGGAGCACCTCGGTGATCCGGTACGGGCCGTGCACCGCCTCCTCGACGGCTACATCGACTTCTGTGTCCAGAACCCCGAGATCACGGCGCTGTGGGTGCACCGCTGGCTGTCCGACGCCAGCGACATCACCGACCTGGAACGGCGGTACGTCCAGCCGATGGTCCGGCTCATCGCCGAAACCCTCGAATCCCTGAGCGCGGGTTCCGGTGACGTGATGTTCGTGATCTGGACGGTGACATGGACGGCCCACGCCTTCTCCCGCAGCGGGGTGCTCGACCGGGAGGGCAACCAGCGGGGCGCGGACGACCCGGAGACCCTGCGCGGGTTCCGCGCCCACATGCACAAGATGGTGCACTGCACCCTCGGCCTGCCGGGAAACCCTCCCTGACGCGAGGCGGTCCCGGCCCGCTCCCCGTCCGCCGTCCACGGCCCACTCCGGAGTCACGGGCGAGATAACAAATCAATTTACTCCGGTAATGATATTGCGGTAAGCACGCCGCCGGTTGACGATGGGGACGCTTACCTTGTGCGCTCCTCCCCGGGGCACCGGGTCCTCCCGCGGACGGAACCGTCGGCATGGGCGAGACACCCGTCCCGGGCCTCGCGGGGCGGGCAAGGACCCGGCGAACCCGCTGGGCAGCAGGACTTCACGAAAGGCGAGGTGCGCCCCCGCCTCGCGATCGGGCCACCCGTTCCCCCCGCGGGTGGCCCGATCCCATCTGCGCCGGCCGTCGGCTTCTCCCGGGCGGTCGCCCCGCGCGGCCTGCCCGTTATCCGCGCAGTCTGGAGACGACGGCGAGGGCGTCACGGGCCGAGGCCGCGTCGTGCACCCGGAAGACCCGGGCGCCCTGCCACGCGGAGACGGCCAGGGTGGCCATGGTCCCGGCGTGGCGCTCGTCGACCGGGAGGCCTCCGAGGGTCTCTCCGACGAAGTCCTTGTTGGAGACGGCGACGAGCACCGGCCAGCCGGTCGCGACCATCTCGTCCAGGCGGCGGCTGACCTCCAGCGAGTGCCAGGTGTTCTTGCCGAAGTCGTGCGCGGGGTCGATGAGAACCGACTCCCTGGCGACCCCCGCGGCGACCGCGCGCTCGGCGAGGCCGACGGTGTGGCCGATGACGTCGGCGACCACGTCGTCGTAGGCGAGGCGGTGCGGGCGGGTGCGGGGCACGACGCCTCCCGCGTGCGCGCAGACCAGTCCGATGCCGTGCTTGGCGGCGACCCCGGCCAGGCCGGGATCCACTCCGCCCCAGGTGTCGTTGAGCAGGTCGGCGCCCGCCTCCGCGACGACCTCGCCGACCTCGGCGCGCCAGGTGTCGACGCTGATGACCAGCTGGGGATGACGGTCCCTGACCGCCGCGACCAGGTCGGCCACCCTGCGGATCTCCTCTGCGGGGTCCACCTCGTCGCCCGGGCCCGCCTTGACACCGCCGATGTCCACGATGTCCGCGCCGCCGGCGACGGCCCCGTCGACCGCGTCGAGGGCCGCCTGGAAGCCGTAGGTCCTCCCTCTGTCGTAGAAGGAGTCAGGGGTGCGGTTGACCACCGCCATGATCGCGAATTCGCCGGGCCGGAACTCACGGCCGCGCAGGCGCAAGATAGTCATCGGTACCGAGCCTATCGGGCCGGTGCCGGAGAGGCGGGCGCTCCCACCTGCGCCGCCTCTGTGGGAAAAACGTGGGAACTACGGTGTCTCTCCAGGGGTTCTCAGGCGGCCGACCCACCTTCGGCGACCGTGAGGAACTCCTGGGCGATGGCGGGCAGCCGCCGTCGCGCGTGGATGAGGGCGATCACCCGGCGGACCGAGGGGTCGAGGGAGCGGACCACCAGCCCGGCTCTGGCTGCCTGCTCGGCCATCCCTCGGTACCACAGCAGGGAGGCCGCGCCGGAGCGGACCGTGTTGAGCCAGTTGCCGCGCTCGTCGAGCTGTACGGCAGGCACAGGGGTGATGCCGTACTTGGCGAACAGCGCGTCGAACTCCCTACGGCGCGCGCTGCCTGGAACGGGCATGACGAGTCGCATGCCGTTGAGCCTGTTCATCGGGACCGGGTCGGGCAGGTTCAGGCCGGGCGGGGAGATCAGCACGATCTCCTGACGCTCCAGCGGATGGCTGACCAGGTCGGCGGGGACGGGCAGGTCTGTCAGGCCAAGATCGGCCCGCTGGTCCCTGATGGCGTTCACCACGCCGTCCCGTCCGTCGCAGCGGACGATGTGCACGCGCACCCCAGGATGTTCGGCGGTGTAGGCGGGAAGGAGACGTCCGGCCAGCCCCGGCTCGAGGCTAGGGGTCGAGGCGATGCGCAGTTCGGCGTCGGCCTGATGGCCGTGCGTCGACAACGCCTCGATCTCCTTGACGGCGTCGAGCGCCTCCCTGGCCAGCTTGACCACCCGGCGCCCCTGCGCCGTGACGACCACGCCGCGCCCGGATCGGGCGAACAACGTCATTCCCAGCTCACGTTCCAGGTCTCTGATCGCACGGGAAAGCGCAGGCTGCGCAATGTACAACGACCTGGCCGCGTCGGTCATGGTGCGGTGCTCCGCCGTCGCGACCACATAGCGGAGCTGCTGCAGATTCATGACTTCGAAGCTAGGACACAGCCCCCGGCGCGGTCCTGCACATCGCGGAGATCACCTTGGACGATTTCGGAATGTAATCAGATATAGCGACATCCGTGACGGGTGATAAATCAGTATGCTTACGCCCCAAATTCGACAAAGGTCCGGTCCTTCTTGGTGCATCGGACGCTCGGGTTAACGGGGAGACAGAGTGACAGGCAACGGGCAGTATCCTCCACAGCCACCTCCACCTCAGGGGCATCCGCATCCCGTCCAACCGCCGCCCGCCTGGGCCTCCCCCCCGCCGCAGGGACCGCCTCAGGGGGCACCGCAGGAGCATTCCCCGCAGGGGGCACCGTGGGGGCACCCGCCCCAGGCGCCCCAGGCGCCCCAGGCGCAGGCCTACCCGCCCGCCGCCCCGCCCCCTTCCGGGCAGGGATACCCGCCGGGATACGGTTATCCGCCCCCCGTTCCGGGCGGACCGCAACCGCAGCCGAATCATGGGTACCCGCGGCAGGGGGCGCCGCAGCCAGGTCCCGGACAGGGGTACCCGCAGCAGCCGCCTGCGCCGCAGGGCCATCCGCCGCTGCAGGGCTACCCGCAGCAGCCACCACCTCCGCAGGGCTACCCGCCCCAGGCTCCCCCCATGCCGGGATACCCGGCCCAGCCGCCCGCGCCTCAGGGCTACCCGCAGCAGCCGCCTCCGGGGCAGGCCTACCCACCACCCCAGGGACAGCCCCCGCAGCCTCCCCCGGGACAGGGATATCCCCTGCCCCAGGGGCAGGGGCCGTACGGCCCGCGGCAGCCGCAGGGAATCCCCCCGCAGGGACGGCCCGCCTACCCGCAGGCCCCGTGGCAGCCACCGCGCCAGCGCTCGGGGGGCGGCGCGGCGGTGGTCGTCGGGAGCGTCTTCGGCGTGATCGCGCTGGTCTTCGTCGGGCTCGTGGTGGTCGGGGCGATCATCAAGAGCAACCACCGCATGGAGCCGATGTCGCCGATCGCGTTCCCCACCTATACGCCGCAAACCCCTTACGACCCGCCCACGAGCAGGCCAAGCTACCTGGAGACGGCCGAGCCGACCCCGACCGCGAGCGAGTCGCCCTCCCCCGAGCAGACGAGCACGGTCGCCCCTCCCCGGCAGCAGGTCCTGAACACCACCCTGGAGAACAACACCGTCTACCGGGCGGGCGCGCTGCCCAAGGTGAGCTGCCCGGTCGGCTCGCCCAGCATCTACAGCCACAGCCAGCTCAAGGCGCTGATCCTGAAGACCTCCAGATGCCTGGACAAGGGCTGGTCGGAGATCCTGAGGAAGGAGGGCATCGCCTGGCACAGGCCCGGCTACGCCATCACCGCCGGCAAGGGGCGCGGCGCGTGCGGGGACTTCCCCAGCATCGGCAGCACGGTGCCGTACTACTGCCCGCGCAACACCACCATCTACGCCTCGACCGGCGCCATGAGCAAGGGGGTCGGCAACGCCGTCGGGTACGGCCAGATCGTCAGCTGGCACGGCGCGATCATCAGCATGATGGCCCACGAGTACGGCCATCACGTGCAGCAGCTCTCAGGCCTGTCGGAGACCCGGTGGCAGCGATCCGAGCGCTCGTCGAGCACGAGCGGCAAGCTCACGCTCAGCCGCAAATTCGAGCTTCAGGCCACCTGTTTCGGCGGGATGTTCATGCGCTCGGTCTCGGCCACCTACCCGGTCACCCCGGCCAAGCGCAACACGCTCTACTACTTCTACACGCGGGTCGGGGACTGGCCTGGCTACCCTCGCGACCACGGGTCGCTCGCGAACAACAACCGCTGGTTCCGCCAGGGCTACGAGAAGAACAAAGTCTTCCAGTGCAACACCTGGCTGGCCCCGTCTTCTACGACGTCATAGCTTAAATGCTCATTAACCTGAGTTTGGTTGTCTGTCTGCCATGTCCATGTATGGGGCTAGAATCCTGCCAATTCCGTGTAATCGGGGGACCTCGGCCGTTTTACCAGGTGGACCGGGGTAGGACGCAGTAGGAAGCGGTGTGAGCATGCGCCTTGGGCAAGGCTCGGGGGATTCTGCCGGCGAGGACGGGAAACGGCGCATCCCGCGGCACGAGACGGAAGGCGGCGCCGATCCCGGCACACCGCCCTCCTCCGGCGTGCCTGCCGGACAGGCGCAGGAGGCCGGCCCGCCCGGT
This sequence comes from Streptosporangium sp. NPDC051023, assembly GCF_040689595.1. NCBI lineage: Bacteria > Bacillati > Actinomycetota > Actinomycetes > Streptosporangiales > Streptosporangiaceae > Streptosporangium > Streptosporangium sp. NPDC051023. The sequence goes on from NZ_JBFBCE010000092.1 coordinate 11,533, forward strand.
GAGGGCGGGCGAGCACGGGACGCCGGGGCGCCCGGCCCCGCCCAGGCATCCGGCCCCGCGCAGGGGCACGACCCGGCCCAGACATCCGGCCCCGTCCAGGCGGCGCACGGGCCCGCGCAGGACGGCGGGCCGGGAGCGGCGGACGGCGCGGGGGGCGGCGCGGGGGGCGGCGCGGGGCAGACCGGCAACGCGGTGCCGCCGCCCGCCGAGGGCGGTGGCGCGCCAGCCGCTCCCCCGCCCTCCGGTCACGCTCCCGGCAAGCAGCTCAGGTTCGCCAAGCCGCTGACGACCGCCTCGCTCATCGGCTGGACCGGCCTGTCGGTGCTCCTGCCCGGCGCGGCCCACCTGCGCGCGGGGCGCCGCCGTACCGGCTACGCCCTGATCGGCGCCTTCGGCGTGCTGCTGGTCGCCGCGGTGGTGGCCGCCTTCGTCATCTCCGAGAACACGGGGTTCCTGGCGCGGGACAACACGCTGCTGGCCGGGGCGATCCTCTCGGGGGTCGGCGCGGTCGCCTGGTTCCTGCTGGTGCTCTCCTCCTACATCTCCCTGCGCCCCAAGCGGCTCACCGGCAGGGGCCAGATCGTCTCCGGCGTCGCGATCGGCGTACTGTGCGTCGCCGTGATGTCGCCGTTCGCACTGGCGGCCAGCGCCGTGCTGACCGTCAAGGACGCGGCCAACACCATCTTCGAGAGCTCGGCCGGCAACCCGACCGTGGTCCCCGTCAAGCACGACGACCCGTGGAACGGGCGCGAGCGGGTGAACTTCCTGCTCGTCGGCGGCGACGGCGCGGGTAACAGGGAGGGCATCAGGACCGACAGCATGACCGTGGCCAGCGTGCACGTCGCGACCGGCAACACGGTCATGTTCAGCCTGCCCCGCAACCTGCAGCACGTCCGCTTCCCACCGGACACCGCGCTTGGCAGGCAGTTCCCCAACGGCTTCATGCGCGAGCTGCCCAACGGCGGCCTGCTCAACGAGGTGTGGCAGTACGGCGAGGAGCACCCGGAGGTCGTCCAGGGCAAGGACGGGCAACGGGGCCCGAAGGCGCTCATGGAGGCCATCGGTTACACCCTCAACCTGAAAATCGACTACTACGCCCTGATCAACATGTTCGGCTTCGCCCACCTGGTCGACGCCATCGGCGGGCTGAAGATCCGGGTGGAGAAGGACGTGCCGTGGGGCGGCCTCTACGGCACCGCGGGCACGATCAAGGCCGGTTACCGGACGCTGTCGGGCGAGGAGGCCCTCTGGTACGGCCGCTCCCGGGTCGGCAGCGACGACTTCTCCCGGATGAGCCGTCAGCGCTGCGTGATCGGCGCCTTCGCGCAACAGGCCACCCCCTCGGTCGTGCTGACGAACTTCGTCAAGATCGCGAACGTCGCCAAGCGGATGGCCAAGACCGACATCCCTCGCGAACTGCTCGACCCGCTGACCGGCCTGGCCCTCAAGGTCAAGAACGCCAGGATCACCAGCCTCCAGTTCGTGCCGCCGGAGTTCTACTCCGGCTCCCCCGACTGGCAGAAGATCCGCGCCGCGACCGCCAAGGCTCTGCGCCAGTCCGCCCAGCCCGCCCGGCGCGCCCAGGCCGCGGGGGTGACGGCCTCGCCGGACACGAGCGGCGCGACGCCGACCCCCTCCGCCACCGGGACGGTGCGTGCCATGCCGCACCAGACACCGCACCAGACACCGAGCCAGACACCGACCAGGAACGGCGGTGGCGCCAAGTCCCTGGGCGAGCTCTGCGGTTTCTGACCCCGCTTCCCGCCCGTGCCGACCGGGCGGCGCCGCCCTCAGCCGAGCGGCGCCGCCCCACCGGCCCGGGCGGTCCGTGGCAGCAGGGCGAAGGCCCCGAGGTAGAGCACGCCCGCCACGACCAGCAGGGCCTGGTAACCGATGACCAGCGCCAGGTACTCCAGGCAGCCGCCGACCATCGCGCCCAGCAGGTTCGCGCCGAAGGCCGTCGTGCCGTCCGCGGAGTCGGCGAAGCGCCTGGCGAACACCACGTTCGCCACGAAGATCGGCAGGAACGCCACGACCACGGCGACCACCGCCCGCAGCGGCAGCGGCAGGCCGAGCAGCCAGGAGACGGGCACCAGCCAGGCCAGCGCGAGGCCGCACAGGAGCACGCCGTACATGACGGGCAGGGGCGGGGTCCTGAAACGGCGCGTCACCTCGACCGCGGCGAGCACGGCGGCCAGGACCCCGGCGAACACGATCGCGTTCACCACCCAGGTCGTGCCGAACAGCAGGGCGAACCCGGTCACGCTCTTGGTCTCCAGCAGCATGAACGCCACGCCCAGCAGGAACAGGTCGGTGTAGGGGCGCATCCGCCGGTACGGCCCGGCGACCGCGCGGACCGCGAGCGCGCTCACGAGCAGGATCAAGCCGAGGGTGACGAGGTAGATCTGCGGGACGGCCCGGTCCTTCAGGTAGAGGAAGGGCCGATCGTCGCTGGCGGGCTGCGGGGTCGCGGCGTTCGCGCCCGCCCATCGCGTGCCGCAGGTCTGCGCCTCCTCGGTGAGCCCGGCGGTGATCACCGCCTGCTGGCCCGCCTGGCTGACGATGTCGACGCACGGCCTGTGGCCGAAGGCGGCCTGCGCGGTCGCGGCGAGCCGATCGACCAGCCAGCTCTCCCGGTAGTAGTTGTACATGGAGAAGGTTCCGCCCGGCTTGAGGTGGTCCCTGGCCGCCTCCATGGCCTGCCGGGTGAACAGGTAGCTCTCAAGGCGCAGCGAACTGGCCCCGGAGACCAACGTGAGCGAGTCGGGCAATGCGAAAAGGATCAGGTCGTATCTGCCCGCCGTACGCTCGAGGAAGGCGCGGCCGTCGGTGACGACGGTGGTGACCCGCGGATCGTCGTACGGCCGGTCCGGATGGTGGATCCCGCCGAGCTCGCGGAGCCTGGGGTCGATCTCGACCGCGTCCACGTGCCTGGCGCCCTTGAGCAGCGCGATCGCCACATCCGTTCCGCTGCCCGCGCCGACGATCAGCACGTCGCCCGGCCTGCGCCCGCCCGCCCGCTCGTACGGCAGGGCGTACTGCCGCTCCCACTCCAGACGGTTTGCCGCGGGAACGGCCTGCTGGTGCGGGATGCCGTTGACCTGGATGTCCATTATCGGAACCCCGTGCCAGTCGAAGCGGTTGTAGGTCACCTTGTAGTACGGCGACCACACGGCGCCCGCGGTCAGCGTCTCGACCGCGAGCGCCCCGACGACGACCAGCGTGGGGATGGCCAGGGCGACCCGTCCCCCGAGCGTGCGCGGCCACAGCAGTGCCGTGTAGGCGAGCGCGGCGACCGCTCCCCAGACGACCGGCGGCGCGCCGAGGAAGGACAGCCCGGTGAACAGCCCGATGCCGGCGAGACTGCCGAGCAGGTCGTAACGGTAGGCCTCGAGGCGGCCGAGCTCGGGGAAGCAGCGCCCGACCAGCTCTGCGGGCCCCATCAGCACGACCGCGGCCGCCGTGAAGACCACCGGCAGGATCAGCCACGGCGGCGGCCCCGTCGTGGCCAGGCTGGTCCAGTACAGAACGCCCTCGGTCTGCCGGTCGACGGTGACCGGGAAGATCAGGACGACCAGCACGAGGACGGCCAGCGTGATCGGCGAGTAGTACGGCACGCGCGCCGTGCGCCCGACCCTGAGGAAGCCGAGCCCGATGCCGAGGAACGACCCGAGCAGGACGAAGTTCGTGAAGTAACTCAGATGCACGATGTTCGATCCGGTCCACCGGATCAGCGCGAGCTCGAGGAACAACATGAACGCGCTGGCCACGACCAGCCTGGGCCGGGTGCCCAGCCAGTGGGGCGATCGGACATCGGGACACGAGTATGGCGTCGTCTCCGCCGCTGCGGTCATGTCCTCCAACGCTAGCGATCGGCAACGTCCGGGGAAAGAAAATCAACCCCGGCGATTTGAGGGATTTGGAAGGCATAAGCCCTGGTCCGAGGCATTTTTGACGGCTGGACGAGGCCGATGCGGATGCAGGAACGTGGTGGAGTTCGATCGATCCCCTCGAGCCTCGGTGGTGCACCATGCGAGTCCTGATCCAGCTCCGCCCATCTCCCGACGTCGTCGCGGCCGTGGCCGACCCGGGGGTGACCGCGACCACGGCCGATGTCTCCGACGGCCTGCCCGGCGTCGTCCTGGACCACTCCTTCACCCCGGTCGCGGTCCCCCGCCCGCTGCCCGCCGCCGGGGGCGACCCCCTGTCCCTGAACCAGGCGCTGACCTTCTCCCTGGCCGCCGAGCACGCCTCGGTCCTGGTCCGCGGCGAGATCTCCGACGACGAGCTGTCCACCAGGCTCGCCCTGCTGCCCGGCACGCGCTCCGACGTGGTGGGGGTGCACGCCGATCCGGTGATCGAGTCGAGCCTCACCTGCGGCGGCGACGCCCCCGTCGGCGACTGGCACGACGTCGAGCGGCTGCTGCGCGTCGCGGAGCTCAGGGCGGAGGGCCTGGACGGGTCGGGTGTCGCCCTGGCGATCGTGGACACCGGCATCAACGCGGCACACGTCGCCCAGCGCATCGGCCACAACCCGACCGTGGACGTCCGCGACAGCTGGAACCCCTCGGGGGTGACCGGCAGCGCGGGTCAGTTCCGGGTCGACCACGGCACGATGTGCGCCTTCGACACGCTGATCGGCGCCCCGAGGGCGTCGCTGATCGACATCCCCGTGCTGCTGTCGCGGCGCCCCGGCGGCTCAGCCATGGACGGCCTGCTGTCGGACGCGGTCGCGGCCTTCGCCCACCTGCGGACCGTGCTGGACGCCCAGCCCGCGGCGACCCGGTCCCTGATCGTCAGCAACAGCTGGGGCTCCTTCTCACCCCGATGGGACTTCCCCGTCGGCCACCCCGGCAACTACTCCGACAACGCGGCCCACCCGTTCAACCTGATCATCTCCAGTCTCGAGCAGGCGGGCGCCGACGTGCTGTTCGCCGCGGGCAACTGCGGGCGCGAGTGCAGAGACAGCCGGTGCGCCTACCCCGACCGGCCGATCGGGGGCGCCAACTCCCACCCGCGCGTGCTGTCCATCGGCGGCGTGGACACCACGGGCGAACGGGTCGGATACTCCTCCCAGGGGCCGGGCCGCCTCACTCTCCGCAAGCCGGACGTCTGCGCCTACACCCACTTCTCCGGGTCCGGGGCCTTCGGCGACGACGAGCCCGACTCGGGCACCTCGGCAGCCTGCCCGGTCGCGGCCGGCCTGGTCGCCGCCATCCGCACCCGCTGGCCCGCCTCCGCGCTGTCCCCCTCCCAGCTCCGCTCCCTGCTGCGCCGTACCGCGGAGGACCGGGGCGGCGTCGGATTCGACTACGACTACGGCTACGGCGTGCTCGATGTCTCGGGGATCCTCTCCTCGTTGCGGCGCAGGGAACTGCGCGTAGCGTGAGGACATGGTTCTCATCACCGTACGGCTCCCGTCCCAGGCGACGCTCGAGCAGGCCATACACCGCCTGGACCTCCGGGAGGAAGAGGTCGACACCGGCTACGGCCTGGTGCTCATCGACCCGGACCAGGGCCTGTACGGCCTGCGCGTGACCGAGGCGGCCGCCCGCCGGATCGACCCCGCGGCGGGCGGCGGGCCGTACGCCGATCCTCGGATCGAGCCGTACGGCCCCCCGCGGTAGACGGGAGAGGGTTCGCGATCATCGCCCGGCGTTCCCGAGCGATCAGCCGTCATGCCGGCCTGTTTTCCCGCGAATCACCTCCCCTCTCCCCTCGGAACCGCGCAGAAAAATTCACCCGAAAACAGAAAGCCATCCTTAAGTCAGAGGAAAAGACAACCGGAAAACGCTCCATCGGTCATCCCGTTCACGGGAGCGCCTTTCCAATGGCAGCGACAACCGCTTGAAAAGCGTAGGACTCACGAGATCCATACCGCCCGCTCCCTCCCGGTGACACCACCCCTCCAGGTTTATTTTCGGCACCGGCGGGGGCCGTTTGCTGTCTTTTCCGCCCGCTGATCGTCGTGCACTCTTGGTCCGTGGAACCCGGCACCGGCGAATTCCCCGCCGACTCGCCGGAAAAGCATTCACCACGACCCTGGAGGAGAAATGACCTCGAACGACGCACGGCGCGGCGAAGCACGATTACCGAAGGCGGTGCGCGCGATCGTCGCGGCGGCTCTGGTGCTGGCCGGGCTGGGCACGGCCAGCCCCGCCTCCGCCGCGGAGGTGAAGTGCGGCGACGTGGTGACCTCGAACGTGACCCTGACCGCCGACCTCACCTGCCCCGGCACCGCGCTGACCGTCGGCGCCGACAACGTCGTCATCGACCTCGCGGGCCACACCGTCAGCAGCGACGGCAGCGGCAACGGCACCATCGACATCGGCAACCGGCGCAACGCGGTGATAGACAACGGCGCGGTCTACGGTTCCCCCAACGCGATCTACTCCAGAGGGCGCGGCTGGAGTCTGGCGACGGTGGTGACGATCACCCGGACCCGTCTCGGCAGGGTGTTCATCACCGGCGGTGGCGCGAAGATCAGCGGCACCCCGGAGACCTGCCTCCTGGGCGCCGGCGTCTGGGCCGAGAGCGGCACCATGACCATCGAGGGATGCGAGGTACGCGACAGGCTGCTCTTCCGCCAGGTCAGCGTGGACATACGATCCAGCAGGCTGAGCCACGGCAACCTGCAGTTGATAGAGTCCGGCGGCACCCACAGCGGCAACGTCTTCGACGGCTTCCCCATCTCGATAAACGAGCTGTCCGGGGGCAACCTGTTCACCGACAACGTCGTCAAGAACGCGGAAACCGCCTTCTACTTCGGCTGGCCGACGGTTTCGAACAGAACCAACACGATCCAGAACAACGTCATCAGGAACAACGGCACCGGCGTCGTGGCCAAGGACGTCACCGGCTACACCATCAAGAACAACCAGTTCATCAGCAACCGCAGGGCGGGCATCGACATCGACAACAGCATCCCCCGCGACAACAAGGAGTGGATCTCCGACAACGTCTTCACCGGCAACGGCCGTTCGCCCGGCGAGACCAGGACGGGACTGGGCGGCATCTACATCCGCACCGTCTCCACGTCCAAGATCAACCTTGCCCGCAACACCGGCAGGTTCAACGCCGGGTACCTCATCTGGGCACCCCCCGGCCAGGTCGTCGACGGCGGCGGGAACAAGGGCCCCTGCGGCCCCACCCCCAACCCCGACCTGAAATGTGAGTAGCCCCTCCTCTCACCGGGCCGGCCCGTCCTCGCGTCACCACTCTCCCCTATCCGTCCGGTGAGGCCGCGCGGGCGCCCACCGGCACCCGCGCGGCCAGATGCCCCCGCCCACCCAGGCCGTGGAACGGCGCCGTCCACGACGGCGTCTCCGGCAGGCCCGCCGGCACCGTCTCCCGGACTCACCCGCGGCACCCGCGGTGATCGTCTAAGGTCTTCTCCTCCCGTCGATCTTCGTGCACTCTTGGTCCGTGACTCCGGCACCGGTGAATTTCTCACTGGTTATCCGGAAAAAGCAGTCAGTGCGACATCGGAGGATCAGTGACCTCGAACCACAGGCCGCGCGGCGGAGCACGATTACCGAAGGCGGTGCGTGCGGTCGCCACGGCGGCCCTGGTGACGGCGGGGCTGGGCGCGGCCTCCCCCGCCTCCGCCGTACCGGGCCCGGCGTCCGCGACGGAGGTGAAGTGCGGCGCCGTGGTGACCTCCGACGTGACCCTGACCGCCGACCTCACCTGCCCTGGCACCGCGCTGACCGTCGGCGCCGACAACGTCGTCATCGACCTCGCGGGCCACACCATCAGGGGCCCAGGTTCACCGGGAAGCGGCATCGAGGTCGGGAACCACTCAAACACGGTGGTGGACAACGGCACCATCTCCGGCTTCTTCAGCGGGATCTCAGCCACCGGTTCGACCGCGAGAGGGACGGGCACAGGACTGACGGTCATCCGGACGCGCTTCACCGACAACGCGAAGGTGCGCCTGACCAACGTCTCTGCCTCGTTCAGCGGAAGCCAGCAGACCTGCGCCCTGGAAGGCCTCTCGGCGGTGAAGTCCACGGTCACCGTCGACAACTGCACGGTCCACAACGGGATCGTGCTCGACCAGACCCGCGGCACGATCCGGTCCAGCGCTCTGACCAGCGGCGCCCTGCAACTGGAGGAGTCAAGCGGCGGCCTCTACAGTGGCAACGTCTTCGACAACTTCGGCATCTCGCTGCTGAAGCCGTCCACCCGCAACCTGTTCGTCGACAACACCATGAAGAACACGGCGACCGCCATCTCCGGCAACACGCCGCAGGCCCCAGAGACGACCAACACGTTCAAGGACAACGTCATCCGGGACAACAACGTCGGTTTTAGGGGCTACGACTCCACCGGCTATGCGATCAGGCAGAACCGGTTCACCGGCAACCGCACCGTGGGCATCCTCATCGACAACAAGGCCGACCGCGACAACCCGGAGTGGATCTCCGACAACGTCTTCACCAACAACGGCCGCTCGCCCAACGGGATCAGGGACCGCGACGGCAACCCGGTCCGGGGCGGCATCCACATCCGCACCGTACCCGGTTCCAGGATCGGCTTGGCCCGCAACACCGGCGCGTCCAACGTCGGCCCCCTGATCTGGGTGCCCGAAGGCCAGATCATCGACGGCGGCGGCAACCAGGGGCCCTGCGCGCCTGTCAACCCCGACCTGAAATGCGACTAGTCCCTCCCCAGAGGGTGGTTCCCTCCCACCGGGTCCACTCGCGCACCGCCCGGTGAACCTCCTCTCGCGTGCCGCCCGGTGAAGCCGCGCGGGCAGCCGACGGCGCCCGCGCGGTTCCCGTGTCACACCGGCGCGTCCCTACGCGTTCTCCCGGTTGAAGACCCGGGTGCCGACGGTCACGCAGAGGGCCGACATGACCAGGGCGACCGCGACCCCGGCGACCACGGTGCCGGTGGCGTACTCCCCTCGGAACAGGTCGCGGACGGCCTCGAGCACGTAGCGGAACGGCGTCGCCCGCGACAGCGCGTCCAGCCAGCCCGGCGCCATGGACATCGGCAGGAACGCGCCCGACAGCAGGATCAGCGGGACCACCCCGGTGCTCATGACGGGCGCGAACATCTCGGGGCCGATGTTCAGGGCGATCGCGTTCGACAGCGCGGCCAGGCTGACGCCCAGCAGTGTCATGAGGACGAGAGTGGCCAGCACGCCCGGAAGCCAGGCGCGCATGCCGAAGGCGTAGCCGACGGCGATCAGCATGACCGACTGGATCAGCAGCGTCACGGAGCTGCTCAGCACCCGGCCGAGCAACAGGGAGACGCGGTGCGCCGGGGTGACCCTGAGCCGCTCCAGCACCCCGGACCTGGCGTCGAAGACGATGCCGAACCCGGCCAGGCCCGTGCTGAGCAGCGCCACCTGGATCAGCAGGCCGGGCACCAGGGTCTCCCAGGTGCCGATCGTGGCGAACAGCGGCCCGAACAGCACCAGGTAGAGCATCGGCTGGACGACTCCGAAGACGATCCCGACCCGCTGTTGCAACACGATCCGGGTGTTGTGCAGGAAGACGATCCAGGTGTCGCGCAGGATGTCCTTCACCTCGCTCACCGCCCCTCATCCGCCGCGCGCGCCACCGGCCCGCCACCGGTCCCATCCGGGGCGCCCGGTCCCGGATCGCCCGTGGGCCGATCCTCTCTCAGGGAGCGGCCGGTGATCGACAGGAAGACGTCGTCGAGCGTGCCGGTGCCGCCCTTGAGCTCGGCGGGGGTGCCCTCGGCCACGATCGCGCCGTGGTCGATGATGAACAGACGGTCGGCCAGCGTGTCCGCCTCATCGAGATAGTGCGTGGTCAGGAAGACGGTGAGGCCCTCCTCAGCGCGCAGACGCCGGACGTGGTCCCAGAGGTTGGCCCGGCTCTGCGGGTCGAGGCCGGTGGTCGGCTCGTCGAGGAAGAGCAGCGAGGGGCCGTGGACCAGGCCGAAGGCCAGATCGAAGCGGCGGCGCTGGCCGCCGGACAGCGCGCCGCCAGGCTTGGACTCCAGGCCCGAGAGGTCGAGCCGCTCCAGGATCTCCCCGGCCCGTTCGCGCGCCCGGCCGGGACGCATGCCGTACAGCATGGCGTGAAGTAGGAGTTCGTCCCCCACCGGAGTGGCCGGGCCGATCCCGCCGCCCTGGGACACGTAGCCGATGCGCCGCCGTACGCCGCGGGGATCGGCCAGCAGGTCGTGCCCGGCGACCGTGGCGGTGCCGCCGGTCGGGCGCAGCAGGGTGGTCAGCATGCGCATGGTGGTTGTCTTTCCCGCGCCGTTCGGGCCGAGGAAGCCCACGATCTCCCCGGCCTCGACGGTGAGGTCCACCCCCAGGACGGCGTCCACGCCGCCGGGAAAGGTCTTGCTCAAGCCTGATGTCTTGATCATTTTCATCGCCTCCAAACTTAGAGTAGCCACAAATTTGGTGCAACACCAAAAATTGTCCGACACCATAGAATGACCGCATGACCGAGGGACTGCGCGAGCGCAAGAAGCGGGAGACGCGGGCACGCATCTCCGACACGGCGACGGGGTTGTTCCTGATGCGAGGCTTCGACAGCGTGACCGTGGCGGAGATCGCCAGAGCGGCGGACGTCTCGGTGAACACCGTCTTCAACTACTTCCCGGCCAAAGAAGACCTGCTCTTCGACCGGCAGGACGAGGTGGTCGGGATGCTCGGCAGGATCGTGCGGGAGCGGCGACGGGGAGAAAGCGCAGTGCGGGCGGTGCACCGTGACTTCGTGGACGCGCTGAACACCGGCGACTGGCGGTACGGCTTCCACGAGGGGAGCGACGTGTTCGGCCGCCTGGTGAACGCGAGCCCGGCGCTCACCGCCCGGCTACGGGAGATGAACGAGCTCCGGATCGAGGCTCTGGCCGAAACCCTCGCCGACGAGGCCGACGCCGCCCCCGACGACCTCACCCCTGCTCTCGTCGCGGCCCAGATCTGCGCGGCGCTGCACACGCTGATGACGCACGCCGTACGGCGCCAGCTCGCGGGCGAGAGCGTGGCCGCCATCCTCCCCGACCTGCGCGAGCAGGCCGGGCACGCCTTCGGGCTGCTGGAGTCGGGGATCGGCGGCTACTGTGTCAGGGAGGCGGCCCAGGAGACGCCGGACGAGATCGGGGAGAGCGCCTCCCGCGCCCCCTCGGCCTGAGGTCTGGAGCGCCGGACCGACCCATGGGGCGAAAGTCTCCCAAAACGGTATGATCTTGCGGCAGTTCACCTGACCCACGATCACAGGGAGAGTCATCCGTGCCGCTGCGCGAGCGTGCCCGCGCCGCCCTGGAGGCTCCGCGCTTCCAGCAGGCCATCATCGCGGTCATCCTGATCAACGCGGCGACCCTGGGACTGGAGACCTCCGCCGTGGCCGTCGAACGGTACGGCACGGCGCTCACCGTCATCGACCACGTGGCGCTCTACATCTTCGTGGCGGAGCTGCTCACCAGGATCTACGTCTACCGGGGGCGGTTCTTCCTCGACCCGTGGAACCTGTTCGACACCTCGATCGTCACGGTCTCCCTGCTGCCCGTCGCGAGCGGCCTTTCGGTGCTGCGGGCGCTGCGGATTCTGCGGGCACTGCGCCTGATCTCGGTGGTGCCCAGCCTGCGCAGGGTGGTGACCGCCCTGCTCAACGCGGTGCCGGGGATGACGTCGATCGTGCTGCTGCTCGGCCTGGTGCTCTACGTCGCGGCGGTGATGGGCGCCAAGCTCTATCACGCCACCGCGCCGGAGTACTTCGGGGACCTGCCGACCTCGCTGTTCACCCTGTTCCAGATGATGACCGGGGACGGATGGTCCGACATCACCAGGGAGGTGATGGGCGAGCATCCGGCGGCCTGGATCTTCTTCGTGGCGTTCATGCTGGTGTGCACCTTCGTGGTGCTGAACCTCTTCATCGCCGTCGTGGTCAGGGCGATGGAGGACGAGCAGGCCGAGGAGTCGGCCAACGTGACGGTTCAGGCGACGCAGGAGCTGAGCGCCGCCGTACTCGCGGAGCTGGCCGAGCTCAGGGCCGAGGTCCGCGAGCTGCGGGACCGGGTCCCGGCGGCGCCCGGCGGCGGATGACCTCCGGGCGGGGCGTTCACGGGACCCGGCGGCGCGGGCGGCGCAGGCGCGGTCAGCGGGAGTAGAACTCCACGACGAGCTGCTCGTCGACCGGGACCGTGATCTGCTCGCGCGAGGGGCGAGCGACCAGGGTGAACCTGAGATCGGCGTGGTTCACGTCGAGGTAGGCGGCGACCCGGTCGTCCGCGTACGTGCCCTCCGCCGCCGCGACGAACGGCTGCATCCCCCTGGACTTCTGGCGCACCGCGATGACCTGGCCCGGCCTGACCAGGTAGCTGGGAATGTCGACCTTGCGGCCGTCCACGGTGATGTGACCGTGGGTGACGTACTGACGGGCCGCGTAGATCGACGGGGCGAGGCCCGCACGCAGGACGAGGGAGGCCAGGCGGCTCTCCAGCAGCACGACCAGCTCGCCCCCCGAGCGGCCGGTTCCGCGCAGCGCCATGTCCCAGTAGCGGCGCATCTGGCGCTCGGAGACGTCGTAGTACCAGCGCAGTTTCTGCTTCTCCATCAGCCGCAACCCGTAGTCGCCGCTCTGCCGCCGGTTCGTCTTGCGTCCGTGCTCGCCCGGCGGATAGGGCCGCTCCTCGAAGTAGCGGACGGCCTTGCGGGTCAGCGGGACGCCCGCCCTGCGGGACAGCCGCACCTTGGGTCCGGTGTAGCGCACAGTCACTCCTCTGTGATTAGGTTTGCCTTAGTGAGGTAAGCCTTACCTTAGGTCAAACGGTCCCCTGATCTCAAGGAGAGCCTGTTCATGCAGCCCGTCACCGCTCCCCCGATCCCCGAGCGGGTCCGCACCCTGGCCGCCACGGCCGCCCCGACCCACGTGTCCCTGCCCGGCACCGATCTGCCCGCCGTACCCGCCAGGGGAGGCGTGGACGGCAGGGGCCGCCCGGTGCTGCTGGTCATGCCGGGAGAGCCGCTCCACGGGGCGTACGACGAGCCGGTGGTGACCGTGGACCTGACGGCGAGCCGCTCCCTCGGAGGAGTCGAGGCCTCGCGCGGCCTGCTCAAGGTGCAGGGCTGGGCGCAGACCGTGCCGGAGGCCGAGGCGCGGGAGGCCGCGATCACGATCGCGGAGCGCTGCCCGGACGAGGCGCTGTTCGAGGCTCTCGAGGGGGGCGGCCCGCGGCTGCTGCGCGTCGACGTCGGCCAGGTGCTCTACCTCACCGGGCCCGAGTCCGGCGCCCTCGACGGCGAGGAGTATCTCGGCGCCCGCCCCGACCCGCTGATGGAGGTCGCCGAACGCATGCTCCACCATGTCAACGGCGCGCACCGGGAGCAACTGGAGAGCGCGCTGGCCTCCCTGCTGGACGGCCCCGTTCCCGATGTCTGGCTCTGGGAGCTCGACCGGTTCGGCGCGACCGTGCGCTCCGGCATCGACGAGCCGACCCTGATCCGCCTGCCCTGGCCCGCCCCCATCACCGACGCCGCATCCCTGGAGCGCGCCCTGCGCTGCCTGCTCTGCCATCGCTGACGCCCCCGACGGCACGCGGAGAGCGGGCCCGCCACACCCTCACGGCGACCGTCGACCGTCGACCGGCCGCACGGCGGGCCCCTCCGTGACCTCCCGGAAAAACTCAGGCACGATTCCCGGCACGCACGGGAAACGGCAGGAGAATTATTCCGAGAACGAACACTTAATTGTCCGAGACAACCTCTCTCGTGGTGCGAATGACCTCGTCGACCAATCCGTAGTCCCTGGCCTCCGTCGCGGTGAACCAGCGGTCGCGGTCCCAGTCCTCCTCGATCTGCTCCAGTGTCTGGCCGGTGTGGAAGGCGATCCGCTCGCGCATCGTCTGCTTGGTGTAGAGCATCTGCTCCGCCTGGATGGCGATGTCGGTCGCGGTTCCGCCCAGGCCGCCGGACGGCTGGTGCATGATGACCCTGGCGTGCGGAAGCACGTAGCGCTTTCCTGGTGCGCCCGCGCAGAGCAGGAACTGCCCCATGGAGCCCGCGATGCCCATCGCGACCGTGGCGACGTCGTTGGGGATGTACTGCATCACGTCATAGATGGCCATCCCGGCGGACACGGAGCCGCCCGGCGAGTTGATGTAGAGCCAGATGTCGCGTTGGTCGTCGTCCGCGGACAGCAGCAGCAACTCGCCACAGATCCGGTTGGCCACCTCGTCGTTCACCTCGCTGCCGAGCACGACGATCCGTTTGCGCAACAGCCTCTGATACAGCTGGTCCTCGAACACCGGCTGCGGACTGGTCATCTCTTTCACCCGCTCCGAATCAGAATTTACGAATGGTGAATCCCTGCGACCATAACGCGCCCCGCCCCCGTGTTTTCGCATCGTTCGCTGTGAGCGCTTTTCGCTCACAGCGCAGTCCGGGTTGAATTCATTTGCCGTGAACGCACCGCGTTCCTGCGCCCGGGACGACCGCGGCTGTGTGATGATTGCCGCGCGCCGTACATCCGGGAAGGCCTTTTCATGATCGTTCGCCGTATCCTCTCCGCCGGTCTCATGGCCGCCCTCGCCACCGTCTCCACGGGTGCCTGCGGCGGGCAGCCCGCCGGGCAGCCCGCCCGGAAGGAGGCCGCGCCCGCCGCGGCGAGCACACCGGCCACGCCCGTTCCGTCCACCGCTCCCGGGGATTCCATGGACGGGCCGCCGCTGGCGATCAACGACCCGTGGGTGAAGACCACCAGGACGGGCATGACCGCCGCCTTCGGCACGCTGGTCAACAACACCGACGGCGACATCACCGTCGTGTCGGGAAGCTCCCCGCTGTCGTCGAGGATCGAGCTGCACGAGGTGGCCGACTCCGGAGGGAAGGCGGTCATGCAGCCGAAGAAGGGCGGGTTCGTCATCCCGGCCAGAGGCACCCACCAGCTTCAGCCGGGCGGCGACCACATCATGCTCATGAAGGTGAAGAAAGAGGTGAAGCCTGGGGCGCAGATCGGCTTCACCCTCACCCTGCAGGGTGGCGAGACCCTGGAGTTCACCGCGATCGGCAAGGACTTCGCGGGCGGCGAGGAGGACTACCGGCCCGGCACGGGCGCCGGGAGCGGCTGACAGACCCCGTGGTCCGCAGAAGGCCACCAGCCCGGAGGGGGAGGCCTCGCGAGGCGATCAAGGAATCGTCAATGATATGGGGATGCAATCGACCTTATGCCACCATCAGGGTGGACACCGGGCCCACCTGATCGCCGCCGGGCCCATCACGCCGGCCCTCCCCGCCCCCCGCGCCGGATCCCGCCTCGAGCACGGCATGCGGGGCACGCCATGACCTCCCCGATCCGCGTCCTGGACGCGTCCACGACAGGGCGCTGGGCGGACGTCGCCACGCTGATCTTCGAGTACATGGGAGCCACCCAGGCGGAGCTGGGGCGTCCGGCCCCGGCGACCGTCGACGAGCTGCCCACCGCCATGAGGGACGAGTGCCGGAACCCGGACGTCGCCTACCGTTCCCCCGGCGCGTTCCTGCTCGCCTGCCGGGACGAGATCCTGGTGGGCGGCGTCGGCCTCAAGCCCCTTCCCGGGACGGACGCCGTCCAGGTCAGCCGCCTGTACGCACGCCCCGCCCACCGCGGCGGGGCCGGCAGGATCCTGATGGAGCACGCGCACAGGCAGGCCGAACTGCGGGGCTTCACCCGTCTCGTCCTCGACGTCATGCCGCAGCGCCACCAGGTCATCGACCTCTACCGCCGCCTCGGCTACACCGAGACCGAGCCCCACGGCCACTATCGGACCCCCATGCTCTCCATGGAACGGCTCATCGCGTCCGGGTAGGACCCGCCGCGCGGCCGTACCGCCGGGCGGTCCCGCACGGAACGCCCGACTCCCGGCGGGCACGGGGATGGGCGCCCGCCATGTTTACCACTCTCATCTGCGGACACTGAGTACCACACGCGATGAAAATTCGCATGGAGGATGTAAGGGGAGGAATCACGCTATGGGTGCGGAAGACAAGATCTCCAACAAGGCCGAAGAGCTTGGCGGCAAGGTCAAGGAGGGCGCGGGGCGCCTCACCGACGACGAGCGCCTTGAGGCGGAGGGGCGGGCCGACCAGAGCAAGAGCCACCTCAAGCAGGCGGGGGAAAAGCTGAAGGACAGCGCGGAGAAGGTCAAGGACGCCTTCAAGAGCTGACTTCCGCGACGGGACTGCGGGGCCGGGATCTTCCCGGCCCCGCCGTCCGGTCTTTTCCGGGGGCCGGGGGCCGGGGGCCGGGCCCGCGGCTCAGGCGGGTGAGTCGACGGCCTCGGGCGAGAGGATGTGGTCGAGGACCATGTGCGCGCAGCCGACGATGCCCGCCCCCGGGCCGAGCCTGCTGCGCTCGATCCGCAGGTTGCGGGTCGACAGGGCCGTCGAGCGGCGGTGGACGACCTCGCGCACCCCGGAGACCAGGGGCTGGAAGGTCTCGGCCACGTCGCCGCCCAGGACGACCACCGCGGGGTTGAGCAGGTTGACGGCGCTGGCCACGACCTCCCCCAGCATCCGGGCGGCGTTGCGCACGACGGTCATGGTCTCGGCGTCACCGGCGCGCACCAGGCTCACCACGTCGGCCAGGGTCTTCACCTCGTGTCCCCTGGCGCGCAGGTCACGCAGGATCGCGGTGCCGCTGGCGACCGAGTCGACGCAGTCGACGTTGCCGCACCGGCAGAGCACTCCCCCGCCGTCGCGCACCGGGATGTGTCCGATCTCCCCCGCCGCCCCCAGCGCGCCGCGCAGGATCTCGCCGCCCGCGATGACGCCGGAGCCGATCCGGGTCGAGACCTTGATGAACAGCAGGTCGTCCGCCTGCCCGGCGTAGACGGCCCGGTGCTCGCCGATCGCGATGACGTTGACGTCGTTGTCGAGGAAGACAGGGGCGGGGAAACACTCGGCGATGATCGGCGGGATGGCGACGCCGGTCCAGCTCGCCATGATGCGGGCGCTCTCGGTACGGCCCGCCGCGAACTCGACCGTCGCGGGCACCCCCAGGCCGACCCCGCGTACCTGGGAGACAGGCCGGTCGCCGAGCAGCTCACTCCAGGTCCGCATGACCAGTGGGAGGACGACGTCCGGCCCTTCCTCAACGTCGATCTCGAGATCGGCGCGGGCCAGCTCGCCACCCGCGAGGTCGCACACCGCGATCTGCGCCCTGCTCGCTCCCAGGGAGCCGACCAGCACGACACCGCCGGAGGCGTTGAAGACCAGGCGGGTCGGCGGGCGGCCTCCGGTCGAGGGGCCCTCGCTGTCCTCGACGACGAGGCGCCGGTCCAGCAGCTCGGTGACCCGCAGTGAGACGGCGGGCCTGGACAGGCCGGTGACACGGCCTATGTCCGCGCGCGTGACAGCCTCGCCGGTGCGGATGAGGCGAAGCACCTCACCGCTGGTGGCGAGCGCGGCAGCGGGACGTCGAGGCATCCGCTAAGTGAACCACACCCCCTTAGGAAATGAAAAGTTCAAACTTTCTCATCTCAAATGACAAAACTCCGCTTGTGTAGAGCGCAAGATGTAGATAGTGTCCGATCTATCCCTAATTCCGGTAGATCACATGGAGCACTCCCCATGTCCGAGACCCCGCAGCCCGCCGACCTGATCGTCTTCGGCGGCACAGGTGACCTCTCCATGCGGAAGCTTCTTCCCGCGCTGTACCACTGCGACCGTGACGGCCGCCTCTCCCCGGAGACCCGCATCATCGCGATGTCCCGGGGCGGGCTTGACGACGCCGACTTCCGCGGCAAGGTGGACGCCCAGGTCCGTGCCTCGGTCCCGGTCGACGACCCGGACGTCTGGCAGCGCTTCCTCGGCAGGCTGCACCATGTCTCCGTCGACATCGGCGGCGAGGACATGACCGGCTGGGAGAAGATCACCGCCATGCTCGGCGGCCACGAGGAGCGGACCCGGGTGTTCTACCTGGCGAGCCCGCCCATGACGTTCGGCTCCTTCTGCAGGCAGCTGGACCGCGTCGGCCTGGTGACCCCCGCCTCCCGGGTGGTGCTGGAGAAGCCGCTCGGCCGCGACCTGGCCAGCGCGCAGCGCATCAACGACGAGGTCGGCGCCATCTTCGACGAGCGGCAGATCTACCGCATCGACCACTACCTGGGCAAGGAAACCGTCCAGAACCTGCTCGTGCTCCGGTTCGCCAACGCGTTCCTCGAGCCGATCTGGAACTCCCTGTGGATCGACCACGTCCAGATCACCGCCGCGGAGACCGTGGGCACCCCTGGCAGGCGCGGCTACTACGACCACGCGGGCGCGCTGCGCGACATGGTGCAGAACCACCTGCTCCAGCTGCTCTGCCTGGTCGCGATGGAACCCCCGTCACGCAACGACCGCGAGTCCATCCGTGACGAGAAGGTCAAGGTCCTGCAGTCGCTGCGGCCCATCGTCGGCGGCGAGGTCGACCGTTTCACGGTCCGCGGCCAGTACACAGCGGGCGAGTTCGGCGGCGCGCGCGTCCCCGGATACCTCGACGAGCCGGACAACACCGCGCCGACCGAGACCTCGCACCGGGTGGAGACCTTCGCCGCGATCCGCGCCGAGGTGAAGAACTGGCGCTGGGCCGGCGTGCCGTTCTACCTGCGCACCGGCAAGCGCATGCCGTACCGGTGCTCGGAGATCGTGGTGCAGTTCAAGGACGTGCCTCACTCGATCTTCCCCGGCAGCACCCCGAACCGGCTGGTGCTGCGGCTGCAGCCGAGCGAGGGTATCCAGCTGCACATCATGGCCAAGGAGCCGGGCGCGGGCGAGGTCGCGCTCAAGCCGGTCCCGCTCAGCCTGAGCTTCGCCGAGACCTTCACCTCCCGGGTACCCGAGGCGTACGAGCGGCTGCTCATGGACGTCCTCACCGGCAACCCCACCCTGTTCATGCGGCGTGACGAGGTCGAGGCCGCCTGGCTGTGGATCGACCCGATCCTCCGCGAGTGGGAGTCGCACGGCACGCCGCCCGAGCCGTACCCGGCGGGCAGCTCGGGCCCCGCGGGAGCGCACGAGCTCGTCGCCCGCAGCGGCCGCACCTGGCACGAGGGGGACCCCGCATGAGCGACCGCACCGAGCACGGAGATCACGACGACACAGGAGGCCGGATGAACCCCATCATCCAGGAGATCACCGACCGCCTGGCCGAACGCAGCCGCGCCAGCCGTACCGCCTACCTGGCGCGGCTCGAGGCCGAAGCCGAGGCCGCGCGCGAGCGCGGGCCCGCGCGGGGCAGCCTGGGTTGCGCCAACCTGGCCCACGGCTTCGCCGCCGCGGGTGAGGGCGACAAGCTGGACCTGCGGGCCAACGTCAAGCCAGGCGTGGCGATCGTGTCGAGCTACAACGACATGCTGTCGGCGCACCAGCCGTACGAGACCTACCCGCCGATCCTCAAGGCGGCCGTCCGCAAGGCGGGTGGCGTCGCGCAGTTCGCGGGCGGCGTGCCCGCCATGTGTGATGGCATCACGCAGGGCCGCGCGGGCATGGAGCTGTCGCTCTACAGCCGTGAGGTCATCGCGATGGCCACCGCGATCGCGCTCTCGCACGACATGTTCGACGCCTCCCTCATGCTGGGCGTCTGCGACAAGATCGTGCCGGGCCTGCTGATCGGCGCGCTGCACTTCGGTCATCTGCCCGCCGTCTTCGTGCCCGCGGGACCGATGACCTCGGGCCTGCCGAACAAGGTCAAGGCCCGCACCCGGCAGCTCTTCGCCGAGGGCAAGGTCGGCAAGGCCGAGTTGCTCGACGCCGAGTCGCAGTCCTACCACTCGCCCGGCACCTGCACCTTCTACGGCACCGCCAACTCCAACCAGGTCATGATCGAGGTCATGGGTCTGCACCTGCCGGGAGCGACCTTCGTCAACCCGCGCACCGAGCTGCGCGAGGCCCTGACGAGGGCCGCGGGCAGGCGCGCGGTCGAGATCACCGCGCACGGCGGCGAGTACACCCCCGTCGGCAAGGTCGTGGACGAGAAGGCGATCATCAACGCCTGCGTCGCGCTGCTGGCCACCGGCGGCTCGACCAACCACACCATGCACCTCGTCGCGATCGCCGCCGCGGCGGGCATCGAGCTGCTCTGGGACGACCTGGCGGCACTGTCGAAGGTGGTGCCGCTGCTGACCCGCATGTACCCCAACGGGCAGGCGGACGTGAACCACTTCCAGGCCGCGGGCGGCATGCAGGTGCTCATCGGCGACCTGCTGGACGCCGGGCTGCTCCACGGCGACGTGCTGACGATCGCCGGGCAAGGTCTCGACCACTACCGCTCCGCCGCCACGCTGAAGGACGGCGAGCCGGTGTGGGAGGAGCGCACCGAGGGCAGCACCGACCTCGACGTGCTGCGGCCCGTCTCCGCGGCGTTCTCCCCCGACGGCGGCATCCACATGCTCGACGGCAACCTGGGCCGCGCGGTCAGCAAGGTCTCCGCGGTCAAGCAGGAGCACCTGGTCGTCGAGGCCCCGGCGAAGGTCTTCGACGACCAGCTCGAACTGCTTCGCGCCTTCGAGGCGGGCGAGCTGGACGGCCAGGACTTCGTCGCCGTCATCCGCTACCAGGGGCCGAGCGCGAACGGCATGCCCGAGCTGCACAAGCTCACCCCGCCGCTCGCGGTACTGCTCGACCGGGGGCAGCGGGTGGCGATCGTCACCGACGGACGCATGTCCGGGGCGTCGGGCAAGGTCCCCGCCGCCATCCACCTGTCGCCGGAGGCCGCGCACGGCGGTCCGATCGCGCTGGTCCAGGACGGTGACCCGATCCGCCTCGACTCGACCGCGGGCACCCTTGAACTGCTGGTCCCCGCGGACGAGCTCGCGGCCCGCACTCCGCAGGGCGCGCCGCTCACCGACGCCCAGTGGGTGGGCACCGGGCGCGAGCTGTTCGCCGCCTTCCGCCGTACGGCGGGCCCCGCAGAACGCGGCGCCGGGATCTTCGCCCTGAACGGCCACGCGGAAAGCGTCGCGGGCCTCGCAGACGGGGGCAGGGCGTGAGGGCGGCCCGATGGTGAGCCTGCCCTGGCTCGTCGCCGACATCGGAGGAACGAACGCCCGGTTCGGCCTGGTCACCGAGCGGGGCGGGGGCCCCGAGGCGGTGGCCGTGCTGGCAGGAGCCGATCACGAGGGCCTTCCCGAAGCCGTAGCCGCCTATCTCGCGGAACACGCGGGCGGAGTTCAGCCGGGAGCGGCCTGCATCGCGATAGCGGGGCCCGTCGAGGGCGACCGCTACCGGCTCACGAACGCCGGATGGTCGGGGTCGGTACACGCCCTGGGCATCCCGAACGCCGAACTGCTCAACGACTTCGAGGCCCTGGCCGCCTCCCTGCCCTACCTGGGGGACGGCGACCTGGTCTCACTCGGCGGGCCCGACCCCTCGCACGGGATCAAGGCCGTGCTCGGCCCGGGAACGGGCCTCGGTGTCGGAGGCCTGGTGCCCGCGGCCGAGGGATGGATTCCGATCCCGGGCGAGGGCGGCCACGCCACGGTGCCGATCCTGGACGAGCGGGACCACGAGATCGTCCGCGCGCTGCGCGCAGAGGGGCTCGAGCACGTGGTGGCCGAGCACCTGCTGTCGGGGCCGGGGCTGACCCGGCTGCACCGCGCCCTCGCGCTGGTGCGCGGGGCCGACGTGCCCCGTCTGTCCGCCTCGGACATCGTGGCCAGGATGGACGACTCGTTGTGCGCGGAGACCGTCGAGGTGTTCTGCGACATGCTCGGCACCTTCGCCGGGAACGTGGCGCTCACCCTGGGCGCCCGCGGCGGCGTCTATCTCGGCGGCGGCGTACTGCCCCGTATGGTGGAGCGGGTCCGTTCCAGTGGCTTCCGCCGCCGGTTCGAGAGCGCCCCTATGCTGAATGACTACCTGTCCGGCATAGCCACGAACCTGATCGTGGCTCCCCAGCCCGCGCTCGTCGGCGCGGCGGCATGGCTGAACCAGCGCCTGTCCAACATGGAGTACGCATGAGTCTGCTCGACATCGCCCCGGTGATCCCGGTCGTCGTGATCGACGATCCGGAGACCGCGGTCCCCCTGGCCAACGCCCTGGTGCGGGGCGGCCTGCCGGCGATCGAGGTCACCCTCCGCACGGCGGGCGCGCTGAAGGCCATCGAACGGATCGCCGCCGAAGTGCCGGAGGCCGTGATCGGCGCGGGGACCATCCGCACCGGGGCCGACGTGACCGCCGCCGTGAACGCCGGGGCCCGCTTCCTGGTCAGCCCGGGCAGCACGCCCGCGTTGCTCGACGCCATGGAGGGCAGCGGCGTGCCGTTCCTGCCCGGTGTCGCGACCGCGTCAGAGGTCCTGGCACTGGCCGAGCGGGGCCTGACCGAGATGAAGTTCTTCCCCGCCGAGCCGGCGGGCGGCCTGCCGTACCTGAAGGCGCTCGGCGGCCCGCTCGCCGACGTGCGGTTCTGTCCGACGGGCGGCATCAGGCTCGCGACGGCCCCCGACTACCTCGCCCTGCCCAACGTCGGGTGCGTCGGAGGGACCTGGCTGACCCCGGCGGACGCGCTCGCCACGGGTGACTATGCCCGCATCGAGAAGCTGGCCGCCGAGGCGGCGGCGCTCCGCTGAGGCGACCGCGATCTCGCGGGCGGGCCTTCTCTCCGGCCCGCGTGCGGCCACGAGTCACCGCGCCCAGGCCCGGCGCTCATGGGGCCCACGGTCCGTAGCCGCCTCACCAGGCGGCCACGGACCGCCTCCCGCACCGCCGGGCCGTTCCCAGCGGGACGGCCCGGTGACATGTTCGTCTCGGCACGGGCACAGTAGGGGCGCGGAACGACCGGAAGGTGGAGCGGGAGACGCGTGTCCCTTATCCTGTAACGACGAGGGGAGTACTTCCCAAGAACCGCTCCGGTCAGTACGGGCGCCCTGCGGCGTCCTCGGACGGTCGCCCGCGCGGTGCGGGTGAAGGAGACCTCGAATGACCGTGTCATTCGAGGAGCCCCCATGCCCGCAGACCCGTCCTCCCTCATCGTCGGTGCGACATCTGCCGCCCTTCCCCTCGCCGCCCGCGCTATCCCTTTCTCCGCGACCCCCGCGGCGCCGGAACCCCCCTCCCCCGCGACCGGAACACCCCCTGGCACCCCCTCCCCCACCACCGGGGTGCCCTCTCCCGCGACCGGTGCCACCCGGGAAAATCCCCCTTCTCCGGCTCCCCGCGCCCCCTCCCCCACCACCGGTGTGACCTCCGGCCTCCCCTCCCCCGCACCCCGCGCGCCCGCCCCGCCCGCCCCGCCCTCCTCCGCCGGACCGGCACCGGAGGGCGGCTGCGAGGTCCTGGACTACCCCGCGGGCTCGCTGGTCCTGCTCGCCGGGCTTCCCGGCGCGGGCAAGAGCACCCTGCTCGACCGGCTGTACGGGCTGAGGGGCGACGAGCGGGAGCCGGTCGCCGCCGGCGGGACACGGGTGATCGACTCACGGCAGTCCCGCAACTGGTGGGCCCGCTATCTGGGCCCGATCCCGCACCGGGCCCGCACCCCGCTGGTGCACGCAACACACGTGTGGCGGATCGCGCGGGCCGTGCTGCGTGGGCACGACGTGGTCGCGCACACCCGTGGCACCTGGTCGCACATCCTGTACGGCTTCGCCTGGCTGACCCGTAGGACCGGCGGCGAGGTCCACCTGATCCTGCTCGAGGTGGAACCGGCGACGGCACGCGCGGGACAGTTCTCCCGGGGACGGGTGGTGACCGCCGCGACCTTCGCCAGGCACTGCCGTCGCTGGCAGGTCCTCGTCGACCGCGCCCGCCGCGGCCCCCTCCCGCCCGCCGCCGGGGTCACGCTGCTGGACAGGCCCTCCGCGGACAGGCTCGGTGCCATCCGTTTCACCGGAGCCCGCCCCTCCCGCCCGCTCAGGGGGGAGAGACCCGCAAATCGGCCAGGATCGCCCGGTGATCGCTGATCGACCTCGGCAGCACCCGGCTGTCGAGCGCTGTGAAGCCCCGGGTGAGCACGTGGTCGAGACGTACGGCGGGCAGCGCGGCGGGCCAGGTGAACTGCAGGCCGCCTCCCGCCTGCTCCGCCGCCGGGGTGAGCGTCTCGGTGAGCGAGAGCATCTCGCGGTCGGTCGCCGCGGTGTTGAGGTCGCCGACGACGATGATCCGGGGGCTGTGATCCGCCCTGATCGCGGCGGCCAGCGCCTCCACCTCCGCGTTGCGCGCGGCGATAACCCACGGCTCACCGGGGCGGAACGACGCGAGATGCACCGCGTAGAGGTTCACCGGCCCCCAGGGGGTGCGGATGGTCGCCCACCGGGAGCGCGGCACCCCGGGGACGGGCATCGGCCTACCCTCGAAGGGGTACCTGCTCCACACAGCGATGCCTGGATTGTCGGGAAATCGGTAGGGGAGGCCGGGGTCGATCTCCCTGGCGAACGCGGGATCGACCGTCCCGTTCATCAGGACCGGATCGTCGTAGAGCTCCGCCGCCACGAGGATGTCGGGACGGGTGGCGCCCAGGGCCCTGGCGGTCCCCGCCAGATCGGGGTTGGCGAGGTTGACGTTCTGGTGGACCACTCGCAGGTCCCGGTGCCCGGTCCGCGCCACGGGGACGAATGCGGGCCCGAACATCACCCCCCACGTCACGGCCGGGACGAGCACCCCCGCCAGCGCCAGCCGTGACCGCCTGGCGAGCGCGACCACGGCGAGCAGGGGAACCGCGAGCCCGAACCACGGCAGGGCGCTGTCGAGCGTGTTGCCCCATCCACGCCAGTTCGGCAGCAGCCGGTGTCCCGCGAGGACGAGCGCGACCAGCATGCCCGTCACCGCGACGAGCCCGCCCCGCAACCGCTGTCTCATGCGCTGAGGAATCCCTTCGACGGCCGTTCCTGCGATCACAGAGCGGCCTGCCGTGGGATGGCTCACGCCGCCCGGTCCCGCCCCGTACCGGCGGTGAGCCCGGTGAGCCGGACGACTCTACCGGCTCCTCCCCATAACGGCTCCCCTCCCGACGCCGTCGCGGTGGCACAGCGGGACAGCAGGACCGACCGGCCCCGTGAGGGCTCATCGCCGCCTCGCTAGACTCACAACATATGGAGCGCTGCTCCGGAACATAGGATCAGTACTCCGCCCGCGATCCCTGAAAGGCCGCACGGTGAAAGCGACCGACGCACCGACCGTCTCCGAACCCGCGATGCGCGCCGACGCCCGGCGCAACCACGACCGGGTGCTGACCGCCGCAAGGACCGTCTTCTCCGAGCAGGGGACCGAGGCCTCCCTGCGAGACGTCGCCAGGCGCGCGGGAGTCGGCATCGGCACGCTCTACCGGCACTTTCCCACCCGCGAGGCACTCCTGGAGGCGCTGATCGGCCACGGCTTCGACAAGCTGGGCGCCAGCGCCCGTGAGCTGCTCACCGCCGACTCCCCCGCGGACGCCCTGATCACCTGGCTGCACGACTTCGCCGTCGGCAGCGCCATCTACCGCGGGCTTCCCGCCTCGGTCATGACCGGGATCCGGGACGAGGAGTCGGAGCTGCACAGATCCTGCGTGGCCATGCGGGCGGCGGCGGGACGGCTTCTCGCGCGCGCCCAGGAGGCCGGGGCCGTACGCCCGGACCTGGCCATCGAGGAGTTGCTCACGCTCGGCACGGCGATCGCCTGGGCGAACGAGCAGGTCCCGGGGCGGGCGGGCCTGACCGACCGGCTGCTGTCGCTGACCACGCAGGGCATTCTGCACCGGCCGCTGACGGCCGACGGCTGACAAGCGCGCCGCCGGGCCACCCCCGAACCGGCGGGCGGAGCCCGCCGAACCCCCTGGCCGCCCTGCGGGGCCCGCCGTACCGAGCCACAGGGCGCGAACCCCGGGCTACCGGATGGGCGCCGCGTGCGGGCGGCCCTCGGCCGCCCTTCCGGGCGCGGTCACGGCCCCTACCGGCGCGGTCACGGGCCCGTCGGGCGGGGAGACCCCCTGCCCAGCGGGCGTACGGCCCTGCCCGGCGGCGGCACCGTCCTGTCGGGCGGGGACGCCACGGGACCGCGACGCCCTCCCCCGAGCTCGGCGTAGCGCAGCATCACCCCGCGCGCGACGGTGGCGGGGTTGTCCACGCAGTAGACCGCGTAGAGCCGCCGCCCCGTCTTCGACGACGTGCGCCCGGTCCACCAGCGGTAGACCATGCCGTCCGTCCAGATCACCAGGTCCTCCCGCACCGATACCAGTGCCAGGCCGTAACCGCCGTGGACGTCGCCCTCGACACCCTGCCGTGCCAGCTCGTCCCTGAGCAGACCGGCGGCGTGTACGGCGGGCGTCCCGGCGCGCACACCTTGGACGATCATCACCGTCCACCTCCTCTCGGCATTCCTTGGAAGCGATTCTTCGTTTCCCCTTCCCAGAGTGAACAGGAGTGATTACTTTCTGTAGATGTTCGACTACGAAGAGGTACATGCACCTCGGTTCGGGTCGGCTGTAGGTTCCACCCCGACCCCTGTAGGACCCAGAAAAAACGGGAGCCCCCCATGCCCGCTCCGAAAGAGCTGGATCCCAGTACGAGCGTCAGCGCCTACTGGGGTTCCGAGCTGCGCAGGCTGCGGGAGGCGATGGGCTGGAGCCAGCAGGAGCTGGCCAGGCGGACGTCGTACTCCACCTCTCTGGTCGGCTTGATCGAGACCGCCGCCCGCGCTCCCACCAGGAAGTTCGCGCAGAGATGCGACGAGGTGCTGGAGACGGGCGGAACCCTCGTCAAGCTCTGGCCGCTGATCGGCAGGGAG
>NZ_JBFBCE010000093.1:0-38062 GCF_040689595.1 Streptosporangium sp. NPDC051023
CGTGTGCTCCGCGGCCGGCGCCTTCCCCGTGCACCCGCCGTGTTGAGCACCTCGGCGGCTGGTCCTGTTTCTGGCGAGGCCAGGACCAGCCGCCCACCAAGCGCACGCCGCCCCCGAGCGGTGTGCCCGCGTGACGCAGAGCTGGAGTCCCCCGACAACACGCTCGCCACGCACCGTGGTCCGACTCTCCTTGCAGGGGGTGCTCGGAGAGCCGGACCACACACCCCCAACCTCCAAACCCCCTGGAGAACACCCATGAAGGTCTACCTGGCGAGCAAAGGCTCGTACTCTGACTACCGAGTGGTCGGCATCTTCGCTCGTGAAGAGGATGCTGAAGCGTACGAACTCAGCGAAGACGTCGAGGAGTACGACGTCCACGAAGGACCCCAGGAAGTTCGGGCGTGGCGGAAGCTGAACTGGTACCCCGATCGGCCTGAACCGGAGTATGAGATCAACTGGTCATGGGGGCCAAGTAAGACACCCAACCCCTACGAGGACCCGCACCCAGAGCGCCGCGACTACGACGGGCACCCCAGCCGGGTTGAGCACCGGTGGGCCCGAGGCTGGGGCGAACGCGGTTCCGGCCACCTCGAGGTGTGCGGCTGGGAGATCGAACGGATCCGGAAAGTCTTTGGTGAGCTCCGCGCCCAGTGGCTCGTCAACAAGTCCCTCGGCATGGTGTGGGACGAAGGCAAGCTGGAGTGGGCCGCGCCTGAGCTTGAGGTGGAGGCCTGATGCGCATCCAAATCTTGACCCTGCCCTCGGTCGTCGTCGGCGAGGATGTCGAGGAGCCGTTCGCGCTCATCGTGGACCAGTGGCCCGAAGGCATCTCCACCAAGGACGACGAGACATGGCTGCGATTCGCTGACTCCTGCGGAGCAAAAGCCATCCTGGCGACACCGCAAACGGTCGAGGTCGTAGACCGATACGCAGACCCCGCCCTGACCGAGCCCGTCGAGTCACGGCGGTCGCTTATGGACGACCTGCCGCCCGAGGTGCGTCCCCTTGCTGCTGCCATCGGCATCCCCGGCCGTCCCGTGGACCTGCGAGAGCGTGCCCACGAGTGGATCGCAGGCTTCCTCGCAGCCTCGGATGAGGACCGGGTCAATTGCGTGGTGCTGATGCTGGGTGCTGCCGACGACGCGATCCGGTGCGTGGTGAACCACAAGCTCGCCGAGTCCCAGGAGGAGGCCGACGCATGATCACGCGGACCCATACGAAGACCTACACCCTCTATGACGCCTGGGCACAGACCATCCCCCACGAGCGAACCGATACGAGATCCCCCGCAGCTGCTCACGAGGGAGATCCATGCTGCGCACCGCAGTGCAGCGAGACACTGCGTGCTGACGAGGTTGTGTACTCTCCGACCCAGCTGACTCGCGATGACGCTGCCCCCGGCCGGGGGGAACCGTGGGTCTGCTGGCGTCACATCCACCCCAACGAGGGGCCAAACCGCATTCCACGGGCCACCTCGTGAAGCTGTTCTCTCGACGCCACCGGGGCTCCCAGGCCGAAGACTCGACCCCCACCTCTGGCGCGGGCTCCCTGGTCACCGAGAACGGCAACGTCGACTGGTATCCAGGAAATGGCTGGTCAGATGCTCCGCCGCCGTTGCCCTCAAGCCAGAGGCCGATATCCCGTCGGCCCACAGCCCGACAGGTCCTCACCTCCTCACTCTGGCGCCACGGGAACTTCGCTGAGGACCCCGACGAGGTAGAGAGGCTCGCGGACGCGATCCTGCTCGACCTCGACGAGGCCGGGCTGGAAGTCGTCGCCAAGGACGACGTCGAGTGAGCCGCGAATATGTCCGCGTGTCGGTCGGTGCGAGTCTGTCCTCCAGCACCGACGAGGAGATGCTCGCCCACCGCCACTTGTACGAACGCCTCGTCGAACGGGTCACCAAGGTCGTCGAGGACCCAGAGTTCGAGCCCATCCGGTCTGTAGTTCTGGGCAGCGGGCTGTACTGGCGGAGCTTTTGAGCAGTCTGTATAGCGATCTGCGAACCGCTGATCCGTTTTTCCCAGGTATTCCCGCTTCAGCTAGAACATTTTGTCGATGTTTCCGTCGAAAGAGCGTTCTATAGCCCAACATGCTGCGGGTACATCTGGGACAATTGAGGCACCAGCCTCTTCAACGCGAAGAGCCCCGGCGACTGCGTGAACAGTCCCGGGGCCTGGCCGATCTAACTCAAGGAGATCGACAGTGCACAACGGTACTTCCCCCCGCCCTGAGGATGACAACCGGGGCGCCAATCAGGGACTCCAGATCTTCGACAACGGAGAGTTCCACCTGGAGATCACTCCCGTGGGGGACAGCTTTATCGTCAACGCGCCCGGCTTGGCTCGCGCTCTCGGCATGCGGGACGCATATCGCCTTACCGAGTCCCTTCCGGAGGACGAGAAGGGGCGCACGCTGTCGTGTACCCCTGGCGGCGACCAGGTCATGTGGCACGTCACCGAACCTGGCCTCTATCGAGCGATCGGTCAGAGGCAGGCCACGCGAATCAAGAACCCGGACGTCAAGGACCAGGTCGTCCGGTTCCAGCGCTGGGTCTACCACGACGTCTTGCCATCGATCCGAAAGACCGGCCAGTACGGCCCGGCTCAGTTCAGCAAGGCTCAGCTCAGCCGCAAGGAACTGGCACGCCAGTGGTACGAGGCCGAGGAGCGCGCCGAGCTTGAGGCCGCCCGCGCTGACCGCGAAGCCGCCGGCCGAATGATCGAGGCGGCTGGACGTCGAGCAGCCGAGGAAGAGAACGCCGTGCTGGGGCCGAAGGCTGCTGCCGCTGATCACCACCGGTCCGCTGATGGGCTGATGACCTTGTCGGACTTCGCGAACAAGCTCAAGGCGTGGTCGATCCAGAACCTCGGTGTCCGCATCCTCCAGAAGGACGTCTTCGACTTCCTCGGCGAGATTGGCCTGATCTGCCGAGGCGACACGATCCGCAACAACCGTCCGAAGGCGTTCGCCACCGACAGGGACTTCATCCGGGAGAAGGAAACGGAGTACGAGGACAAGCACGGAGTCCTGCGTATCAGCTACTCCTCCCGCCTCACCCCGGCAGGTGACGGCTGGGCATGGGACCGGGCCGTAACGCGCCTTGAGCAAACGGGCTCTCTTCGCAAGCTCCTCGGCGGTGCCGCATGATTTCCGACGTCACGCTCTCCGTCACTGAGTCCAAAGGGCCGATCCTTCCTCGCGTCAACCGCTACACCGACCCAACTGGCGAGACGGTCGAGTACAAGAGCGAAGGACGAGCCACCCCGTGCCCCGGCTGCGGACAGCCGCCGGTCGAGGGCGAGACCATCACGAAGATCTTCTACCAGTGGTGGCACGGTGACTGCGGCGCCAAGCACCTCCGAGAAGCCGGAGCCAACTACGCATGGATCGCCCTCGGCCTCCAGCTGGAACGGGCACCGTCGAAGTTCACCAACGCCGAGACCAAAGCCATCGTCCGCAATCTGCTCCGCATGTGCGGCTCGTACGCCATCGCTGGCGAAGACGACGAGACAGAAGCCGACTACGTCGATGAGCCGGGGGGCTCGCCGAGCTTTCGGGTGATCGCCGGAGGCCGACATGACAAGCCCGACCCTTGGGCTTCTGCCGCCGTCGAGTAGCTCATGTTCTTCGGCCCGGCTCCTTGTCCGCGGGGTATGGGAGTCGGGCCGATCCAGTTCCCGGGCGGGTTGTCGTTCGCCGCGACTGGCGGCCCGCCCGGCACCAACCCCTGACCCCCTTGGAGGTCCAATGCCCCAGCGAGCGCCTGCTGTCGGCGACATCGTCCACTACGTGTCGTACGGCACCCCGGGAGGCGAGTACCCGAGCGTCTGCCGGGCGGCCATTGTGACTGCAGTGGACACCTACCAAGACGGTGTCGGCGGCGGTGGCCTCCACATCGGCCATGTGAGCCTCGCCGTGCTCAATCCCGAGGGCATGTTCTTCAACCGGAGTGTCTTGCAGGACGAGATGACAGAGGAGCCGCGCGGCGGCACCTGGCACTGGCCGGAGCGCGTCTAATGGAGCAGCACCCGATCGTCGCGTTCATCGAGGCGCGCCTCGCGGAGGACGAGGTGACGCTTTGCGAAGCAGGAGACGCGGAGTCGGCTCCGGGGGACCACAAGCTCTATGTCTGGGACGACGACTACCACCACAACACGGTCGTCATCCCCACCTCTCGCGCACGCCGTAAGATCGAGGCCAAACGGAAGCTCCTCGCCGCTCACCTCGACTACTACGGCGCGGACGACGACGAGGGCTACCCGATCCCCACGTTGAGCATCCTGGCTGAGGTCTGGTCGGACCACGAGGACTACGCCGCTCTCGTCGAGCAGGCAGCCACCTGAGCGCGTCCCGAGACTCCATACTCCGCTGACTGACCCCTGACCCCTGCACCACCCCGAGGGCCGTCCATGAGGGCGGCCCTTTCTCATGCCCACCTTCTCTGTCTGGAGCTCCGTGCCCGACCCCACGTACCTCGTTGCCGGTATCCGCACCATGCCGGAGTACATGACCTCCCCGGGTTACCGGAACTTCCTGACCTGGCTAGGGGGGCAGCGTCTCGACTTGCAGGGCCACGTCTACGAGTGGGCCACCGCGGCGTCCCTGCCGCCGGGCGGCCGGGTGTACGCCACTTACAAGACCCTCACCCTCTGGGACAACCCGGCGCGCGGCGTGGCCGCGGTGTACGACCTCGACGAAGACGGCGACCGGATCCCCGACGGGAACGGCAGCTACACCACGCACGACGAGGACGTCACCCTGACCTCGCTGCCGAGCAACACCGGTGTGATCCCCGGAGACCCCACCTGAACTTCCCCGCCCCTCCAGGGTTGACCCGTCCGGGCGGCCCTTCTCCTTGTATGCCCGGAGGTATCCCCATGAGCCGCGCCGACGTGCTGGAGTGGCACGCCCACGCCCGTGTTGAGAAGTGGGACGACGAGCAGGTCGCCTGGGTTCAGCGAGTGACTGGCGTCGTGGCCCCGGCCGGTGACCTTCTCGCCGCCCATATCGCCCCGTACGAGGTCATCGATGCCCCCGGCAACCTGCTGACCACAGCCGGACTGACCCGCCTGACGTCGCTGCTGACCGGAGGAGGAGGCCAGGCCGCAACCAACACCGCCACCCGCCTAGGCGTCGGTGACGGGTCGACCACCGCCGCGGTAGGCGACACGGACCTGTCGGCCGCGTCTGGCTCCACTCACCGGTACTTCCAGGTGATGGACGCCACCTATCCGCAAGTCGCGGCCGGTGTGGTCACCTTCAAGTCCACCTACGACGCCAGCACCGCGAACTTCGTCTGGTCAGAGTGGGGGATCGACATCGGCACGCCTACTGTCTCAGGCGGCACGACGGTGAACGCGGCCCTGCTCAACCACAAGTCGAGCGCCGCACTCGGGACGAAGTCCGGTGGCAGCTGGGCTCTGACGGCGACCATCACGCTGTCCTGATCACCACCACGCTCCGCCCAGTCCTGACCTCCTGGGAGGGCTGATGGCAACCCGGCGAAACCTCTGCCTCAACCCCGCCCTGGACGTAGACACCACAGGCTGGGGCGGCGGATCAACCCCAACCCGCGTCACCGTCAGCGGGTTCGACCGGACAAACGCCGCCGAGTACACCACCAGCGGCTCCTACTGCTCCACGGCGGCTACCGCCACCAACGCCGTCACAGTGGGTGCGACATACACCCTGTCGGCCTATGCGCGGGCGAACGTTTTCAACGTCAACAGCGGAGCCCTGTACGTCGAGTGGATCAACGCTGGCGGCGGCGGATTCGGCTACCCCAGCGCCGGGTTCACCTTGACCGCCAACACCGTGACCCGCCTCTCGATTACCGCGACCGCCCCATCCGGTGCCGTCGCCTGCAGGCTGATCCTCGACAGCATAAATTTTTCGATCAACCCCGCTGATTTCACGATGGTGCTGATCGAGGAGTCCGCGGCCCTCGGCACCTACTTCGACGGCAACACCGCGAACGCCGTTTGGGACGGCACTGCCGGCCTGTCCTCCTCCACCCTCACCGAGGGCCCCACCGCGGTCTCCAGCAGCGACACAGCTACAGGAGCCGATGCCGCGACCCTGGCGGCCGCCAGCTCCGCGACGGACACCAGCGTCGGCGCAGAGGCGGCCTCTCTGGCAGCGAGCCTGCCCGCCGCGGACACCGCCGCCGCGGTGGAGACCACCGGCCTGACCGCCTCCGCTACCACCGCCGACACCGGCACTGGGGCCGATACGGCGACGCTGAGCGTCTCCACAACCGTCACAGACACCGCCACGGCAGCCGATGTCGTCTCTCTTGCCGTGGCGACCTCAACCGCCGACACAGCGGTCTCCAGCGACACGGCAACTCTCACCGCGACCACTGCCACCGCCGACGCCGCCACTGCTGTAGAGACCGCCCTCGTCGGCCTGAGCGCAGCGGACACAGCCGCCATCGCCGACAGCGCATTTCTCGCCGCGGCCAGCACAGCAGCAGACCTCGCAACGGCAGCCGAATTCGCGACCGTCACCGTGACGGTCGCAACCGCCGATACCGGCACCGCCACCGAGAATGCCCACGCCCTGATACCCGGCCAGGACATCACGATCCGCCTCGGCCCGACTCGCCGCGGCTGGGCTGCCCGCTCCTCCCGCCGCTGACCACCCTGCTGGGAGGTGACGGGCATGGCGATCGAGAGCTGGCCCCGAGAGACCCGCGAATACCTGTCCGTGGTGGTGGAGGGCGACAGCGGTCTTAGCGCTCTCCCCGTCCAGATGGCTGTCCTGGCCTACGGTGTCCGTCCTACATCTGGTGACTGGCAGACCGCCGAATGGGACGTCGACGAGATGGACGGAGCTGTCGTCGCCAAAGTGAAGATCGGCCCAGGAACGGCCTTCG
The DNA here is from genome assembly GCF_040689595.1 of Streptosporangium sp. NPDC051023. Taxonomy (NCBI): domain Bacteria; kingdom Bacillati; phylum Actinomycetota; class Actinomycetes; order Streptosporangiales; family Streptosporangiaceae; genus Streptosporangium; species Streptosporangium sp. NPDC051023. Next base: position 6,881 of record NZ_JBFBCE010000093.1, read on the forward strand.
ATTTCAGCGCGGCGCCCGGCCCCAAAGTCCCATGGGTGAAGGTCACAGCCTCCGAGGAGCTTTCCGTGCTCGAAGGAGAACCCATCCGTGTCACCTGAAAGGAGCGGCGTGGCCGACCTGCTGATCATCGTGCCGTCGCGAGGACGCCCAGGCAACATCGCAGCCCTGCACGACGCGTGGAAGGCCACCACAGCAGGCGCCGCCGCCCTCCTGGTCGCCGCGGATGAAGACGATCCCACCCTGGAGGACTACCGGTACTTGTGCCAGTCCCGAGGCGTTGAGTTGGTGGTAGGGCCGCGGCTGCGCATGTGCCCGACCCTCAGCGCCGTCGCGGTGGAGCGGGCGCCGCACCACTTCGCAGTCGGCTTCTTCGGCGACGACCACCGGCCCCGCACTCGCGGCTGGGACCGCCGCTACCTCGACGAGCTCCACGACCTCGGCACCGGCATCGTCTACGGTGACGACCTCCTGCAACACGACCGGCTGCCGACCCAGGTCGCCATGACCTCCGATATCGTTCAGGCGCTCGGCTGGATGGCGCCGCCCGGCCTGCTCCACCTGTGGGTCGACAACGTGTGGAAAGACCTCGGCCAAGCCATCGGCCGACTCCGCTACCTGCCGGACGTCGTCGTCGAGCACATGCACTATCTCAATGGCAAAGCCGCCGAGGACGACCGCTACCGGGAAGTCAACGACTCCGCGGCGGCCGAGGCAGACCGGCTCGCCTACGCCGCGTGGCTGGAGCACGACATGCCCGGCGACGTCGAGAAGCTCAAGGCCCTCCTGTGAGGCTGATCTCGTTCAGCCTGTTCGGCCCTCAGGAGTTCTACGCCCTCGGCGCGCTGGCCAACGCTCGAATCTGCGCCGACCTCTACTCGGACTGGATGTGCCGCTTCTACGTCGGCGACTCCATCCCTCAGGAGGCCCGCGACCAGCTGGCTGCCCACTCCAACGTCGAACTCGTCCCGATGCCTGGCATGCCGGAGAACTGGTTCTCCACGTTCTGGCGCTTCCACGCCCTCCGCGACGAGACGGCGGACGTGGTGATGTTCCGCGACGCCGACTCCCGCCCGTGCGTGCGTGAGCAGGCCGCGGTCCACGAGTGGCTCGCCTCCGGCAAGGAGTTCCATGCCATGCGAGACCACCCCGAGCATGACATGCCGATCCTGGCGGGCATGTGGGGCGCCAAGCGGGACGGCGCCCGCGCCGCCGCGGCGCTGCTGCCAGCCCAGCACGACGGTGTGGAACGCTGGCAGGCCGACCAACTGTGGTTGGCCCACCAGGTCTACCCGATCGCCAAACGGTCCCTGATGATCCACACCAGCCCCGCGAGCCCCCAGTTCGAACCGGACGGGTTCGACACCAAACGAGACTTCCCCACCCCCCGAGAGCCTGGCCGGTTCGTCGGCCAAGGCTTCTACGGAGACGACACCCTCCGCATCCCCGCCGACGCCCTACGCGTGTGAGGAGGCGACCCTTGCCCACTGCGCTCGTTACCGGCGGCGCCGGCTTCGTTGGCCGCCACTTCACCCGCGCCCTCGCCGAAGCGGGCTACGACGTCACCGCGTTCGACATCAACCCCCGCGGCGGCGTGCGCCTGCTGGACGCGAGGTCGTTCTTCTCCGCCAACACTGAGCGCTATGACCTCGTCGTCCACCTCGCCGCAGTCGTCGGCGGGCGAGCCAAGATCGAAGGCGAACCCCTGTCGCTCGCTGTAGACCTGGAGATCGACGCTGGCCTGTTCCAGTGGGCGCTACGCACCCGCCCAGGACGGATTGTCTACTACTCCTCCAGCGCCGCCTACCCCATCACGCTGCAGGGCGGCGATCCGCCGAACACGCTCGCCGAGTCCGACATCCGGTTCGACTACCCGCTCGGCGGCCCGGACCTCAGCTACGGCCTGGCGAAGCTCGTGGGTGAGCAACTCGCCGAGTACGCCGAGGCCGAGGGGCTCCGCGTCCACGTGTTCAGGCCGTTCTCCGGGTACGGCGAGGACCAGGCGCTCGACTACCCGTTCCCATCGTTCGCAGACCGGGCCAGGCGCCGTGATGACCCGTTCACGATCTGGGGCGACGGCACCCAGGTCCGGGACTGGATCCACATCTCCGACGTGGTCGCCGCGACCCTCTCGGCCGTCGACCACGACGTCCCAGGCCCGGCCAACCTGTGCACGGGGCGGCCGACCTCGTTCAACGACCTCGCCCGGATGTTCGCCGACGCCGCGGGCTACAGCCCAGACTTGAAGCACGTCCTGGCCGCACCGAAAGGCGTCGCCTACCGGGTCGGTGACCCCACCAAGATGCTGTCGTTCTACACACCCAAGATCAGCCTCGAAGAGGGCATCGACCGCGCACTGAAAGCTGGCCCGTGGCGATCGTGAACATCGCCGCGATCGACGCCCGCTTTTGGCTCTGCGGGGACGAGGACGGCGGCGTCGGCCTGCAGTGCCGCGCCTGCGATAGAGGCGGCCGACCGATCGCCTACTACGACCGCGATGACTCTTTTTACGGGGACGACCCCGAGGTGGAGAACGTCACGACGATCTTCGGCCTTCTGGCCGCCGCCAACTATCACGAGCGCACAGTGCATGGAGGCGAGCCGGTTGACCATTCCGATGATCGTCCTGACGAATGGCCGGGCTGACTGCATCATCCAGTCCCTGCCGTCCGCCACAGGCAGCGTCGTGGGCGTCGGCACGGTGACGATCGTCGACGACTCAGGCGACGCCGAATACCGGGCATGGCTGGCCGAGGAGTTCCCAGGCTGTGCTGTCGTCTCCGTTGCTGAGCAGGCAGCGGGGTACTGGCGAGCCATGCGCGCCGTCTGGGCCCTCGCCGCAGGCGCCCCTCACGTGTTCTTCGTTGAGGACGACTTCACGTTCAACCGGCCCGTCGACCTCGCCGAACTCGCCGCGGTCCTCGACACCTACGACCATCTCACCCAGATCGCACTGCTCCGCCAGCCCTGGTTCGGCAACGAGCACCACCACGGCGGTCTCATTGAGGCACTCGAAGCCGAAGGGCAGCTGTTCGAGGAGTGCACGGACGGCCATTTCTGGTGGATCGAGCACCGCGCCTGCTTTACCGGCAATCCGTCGCTGATTCCCGCCCGGACCTTCGCCAAGCCGTGGCCTGAGGGCGCCTGGTCGGAGAGCCGATTCGGCCGCGCCCTGTTCAAGAACCGTTCGGCCCGCGGCGCCTACTGGGGCCGCCGCAGCGACCCACCCGCAGTGACGCACATCGGACACGAGAGGGCAGGCTATGACTACTGACCCGACTGTCATGGTGGTCATCCCGTGGCGCCCCACCCAGGATCGGCAGTACGCCTACGACCTGACCGTGGCCCGGTACCGCGCCTTGCTACCCGACGCGATGATCCTGGCGGTCGACACCGACCACGAGCCGTTCTGTCTCGCCGGATGCCGCAACAAGGGCGTACGGCTGGCTGAGGATGCCGGATTCGACGTGGTGGTCCTGGGCGACGCCGACACCCTGCCCGAACAGGACCCGCTCCTGGAGGCAATCCGCAGCGCCGCCACCAGCGGCCTGGTGCATCTGCCGTACACCTCCTACCGGTCCCTCAGGCGCGACGGCACCGCCCAACACTGGGCGGGCGTGCCGCTGGAGGACTGCAACTACTTCGAGGTCCCTGGGGCCTGCTCAGGCGTGTACGTCACCACGCCAGCCACCTGGTGGGCGCACGGCGCCCAGGATGAGCTGTTCCTCGGCTGGGGCGGAGAAGACGCCGCATGGGCCGCGGCCCACCTGACGCTGCTGGGCGCCGAACCAGTTCGGCATGAAGGGCGGGTGTACTCCCTGCACCACGCCTCCGCCGTCAAGGAAGGCGAGCAGTACAGCGCGAACTTCGCCCGCATCTACCGCTACCACCAAGCCCAAGGCAACCCTGACGCGACGTGGGCGCTGATCCGCGAGGGGGAGGCGGGACATGGCGAACGGGCAGTGGGCCAACTCCACACGCAACCTGAGGCTGCCCTCTGACTGGAACAGCCGTCGACGCCCCGAGGTCTTCCGCGTCTACGGCGACATCTGTCACGTGTGCTGCGAGCCAGGCGCAGACGAGGTTGACCACCTGAAGCCGGGTGACGACCACCGCATCGAAAACCTGCGTCCCATCCACGGGCGCAACACACCCCAGCGCTGCCACCTCTACAAGTCCAGCTCTGAGGGCGGGAGAGCCAAAGCGGCCAAGCAGGGCCACCGTCAGCGTCCCGCTGAGAAGCATCCTGGCCTGCGGGACTGAACACCACCCAGAACCCTCCAGGTCGCTCCTGGAGGTATAGAGCCTCGGCGTCCTCGTGCGCCGAGGCTCTCGCCATTCACGAGGAGATGCCATGTCTGACCTGACTGCCGCCGTCAACGTGCGGATGGTCGCCCAAGTGGACCGGGAGTCCCTCGACGAGACGGTAGAGAAGGTGCGGCGATTTGTCAGCCCGGATGGTGCCGCCGATGACTGAGGCAGACGAACTCCGCGCCGAGATTGCCCGCCTTCGTGCTGGCGAAGCAGACGAGCCCGCCCCTGAGGACACCGGAACCCTGACTCCAGCCCAGTGGATCCGCAGATGGAACGACGTCAGCGCCGAACGCCGGCTCGCCTGGGCGGAATCGATCGCCATGGTCGCAGAGCAGGCGTCGCAGTGCTTCCGCATGCATCACAACGGGCTCGCGGAAGAGACTGAACGGCTCCGCGCTGACAACGTCCGCATGCGACTGCTCCTGACCCGCATCCTCGACATCCCCCGCAAGCCCGCTGTTTCCGAGCAGGAGGGCCAACTCGGACGTGCCTACACGCGCGGCTGGGAGTCCGTTATCCAGGCGATTGGCGCGGCGTTGTTCGCCGGAGACACGCATGTCTGAACCTGAGGACCCCATCACCCAGCTTGCCCAAGGCGCCGCCCAGCTTCACGAACTGTTCATGGCCTACGTCAACGCTGGCTTCACCGAGTCCCAAGCCCTCTACCTGATCGGCCAGATGATTCAGGCCAGCATCCGAGGCGCGACGGGATGAAGCTCGTCCATCACGCCCGCCATGAGTTCTGGTGGGCGGCTGAGCAGTGGTCCGGCCGCCTCTGGAGCCGAGTCTGCGCTGATGGCATCTCCTGTTGGCTGGACTGGCTACCCGCGTTCTGCATGCGGCGCCGCTACGCCGCTCAGCGTGCGCTACGGCCCGAGGCGTACTGGCCGAAGAAGCGATGACCGCCCCCGCCCTGATCGTTCTGCGCCCAGGCGACAAGGTCCTCGCCACCTTCGCCCAAGAACTCTCCGATGAAGAAACCCAGGCCATCGCCTCTACTCTCCGCCGCTCTTTCCCGGGCGTGACCTTCACCGTCATGTCGGGCGTCACGACCATTTGCGTGCAGAGCTAGGCGACCCACACCACCCACTGGAGGTGACCATGGGGCGCCACAGCGCCAACACCTGGAACGAACATGACCACCCTCGGGACCTTGACGGCACGTTCGCCCATGGGGGAGGTGGTGTCCGCAAGCCAGCGACCTCTAGCCGCGGCATGCCGAACATCCTCACCGGCTCCGACATCCCCACCCGCAAGGGCGGCGAGATCGCCCTTGACCGTCACGTAGACGGCAGCCTTACCATCACCACCAAGACAGGCACGGCACGCCTGGGCCCGAATGACATCTCTAACCTCAAGCACGCAGTACGCGACATCAACAGCGAGGCTCACGACCCCGGCTTTGAAAGCTGGATCAAACGCGTTGACACCGACGCTGATGGGCGCCCAAAGCTCGCGCACGTCATGATGCTCCGCAAAGAAGACGACGACACATACTCGCTGCGGGTAGGCCCGAACGACTCGCCCTCCATAGCCGAACTGCAAAACGCCCCCGCCCTCCAGCTCAGCAGCAAAGACCTCGACAAGATCGACGACTCCTTGCGTCGCATGGACGCAGCCAGTCGCGTCGACACCGGATACGGCGACCTCGACGTCTACATGACCGACGACAACAAGTTCGCCTTCAGGCACCTTGGAGACGACGGCCGCCCCGTCGAGGTTGTCTTCGACAAGAAGTCCTTCGCAAAACTCGACAGGGCCACCAACGTGGTTGTAGAAGGCTTCGACGACAGTGACCCCACAGGCCCCGACGAAGGCGTCACCCACGTAGACGTCACCACCAACGTCGGCAAGGTCAGAGTCGAACAACTCGGCGAATGGCGAGGCAACAGCCCAGAAGACCGCTTCAAGATCACCCCGGTAGGGCACGACAACTGGGGCATTTACGTCGAAGGAACCCACCAAAAAGAGTTCGACGCCGCATGGGAGAAAGCCGCCAACGCAGCAGAGATGGCTGGCTTCTTCAACCGATACGACTACTAACCCCCACACCAAGGCCTGACCACCACAACCCTGGATACCGAACAGGCAAGAGGTGAGCACTATGCCACGCACCCAAAGCAACGCAGCAACTCTGCGACGTTACTGGAGCACAGGAGAAGGCGGACGCTCCATCAAGTGGGGAACCAAGGGCGACTTCACCCGATGCACCGAGAAGCTCAGCAAGTACCTAGGCCCCAGAGCCAAGGGGTACTGCGCACGCCTCCACCACACCAACACCGGTATGTGGCCCGGAGACCGACGTAACCAGTAACCCCAACATAACTACACACAGCAACCAAAAATGTCTGATTCGTGCCCACCCTGGGGGATTATCCCCCCATGCCCGGCAAGGCGAAATCGGCAGGTATACGTGCCGGGATTCTGTACGGCTCTGGGACTTGCGGTGATGACCGAGCGTTACCGTGGTGGATCGAGCGGGATCTTCTTCTGTGCAGCTCAGAGCTTTTATTCGTTACATTGCCTCGCTAGGCTGTGCACATGCAGTCAACGGTTGGGCGGTGTGCGAGGTGTGGCGAAAGGCTGCCGATCGGCGGCCGGGGTCGCATCCCGACGTACTGCTCGACCCGCTGCAGGGTCGCCGCCCACCGGGACCGTCACCCTGTGCCGAAGGCCATGCGGGATGAGGCGCGGTGGGTGCGCCACTCCAAGAAGAAGGTCCCGCTTCAGGTGTCACGGCGGGCGGCGTCCTCGACTGACTCCGCCACGTGGAGCTCGTACAAACGCGCAAAGAAGTCGAGGGTGGGCGTCGGCCTCGGCTTCGTGCTGAACGGTGACGGCATCGTCTGCCTCGACCTGGATCACTGCATCATCGACGGCAGAGCGGCGCCGTGGGCGCGGGAAATCCTGGCCCGGCTGCCGCGCACCTACGTCGAAGTGTCGGCGTCCGGCACGGGCTTGCACATCTTCGGCCGCGGCCATGTCCCTGTCGGCCGGCGTATCCGGCGTGAGGACGGCGCGCACATTGAGGCGTACGGGAATGGCCGGTTCATCGCTGTGACAGGCGACCGGTTCGAGTCCGCTCCTTCTGTTCTGGCTGACCTGTCTGGGGTTCTCACTGAACTGATCTAACCCACTCGCATGTCATTGGAGGTGATTCCTCCGATGGCTGGAGTAGGTCCCGCGCCGAAGGACCCCTCGCGGAGGGCGCGACGCAACAAGGATTCGCACGCACAGACGGTGCTGCGGTTTGAGAAGGCCGACCCGCCGGACTTGCCTGAGGACATCGACTGGCACCCGCGCACGCACGAGTGGTGGGAGGTGTGGAAGCGCTCCCCGCAGGCCGAGGTGATGTCCGAGACGGACTGGTCCTTCCTGCTCGACACGGCACTTATGCACCATGCGATGTGGTCGAAGGGGCAATGGACCCTGGCGGCTGAAGTTCGCTTGCGGGTGGCCAAGATGGGCGCCACCCCCGAGGACCGCGCCAGGCTTCGCATGGTGTTCGCCGACGCAGACGAGAAGGACGCCAAGAGGCCCGAGAGGCCGAAGTCGGAGAGCCGGTACGCGAACCTGCGGGTGCTGCCGTCCCGGCAGGCCGACGAGGGCTCGTAGATGCCGTGGCGTGGCCCCCGCTATCCGGGGGAGCTGCCGACGCTCGGCTACATCGTCCTGGATTGGATGACGACGCACCTGATCGTCCCGGACGGGCCGAGCGCCGGGGATCCGCTGGAGCTTACTGATGAGCAGGCGCAGTTCATCCTCGACTTCTACGTGGTGGATCCGAACTTCTCCGGCCCGGCGGTGAAGGGCCGACACCTGGACAACGCCCGCCGGATCCGGCGAGCTGTCCTGTGCCGGCCGAAGGGTTGGGGTAAGTCGCCGCTGCTGGCCGCGCTGACCCTGACCGAGGCGCTCGCCCCTGTTGTGCTGGACGGGTGGGGCGCCGATGGGGAGCCGGTGGCGCGCGAGTGGACCTCGATGGGCTTCAAGGCCAAAGCGCAGATCGTCGCAGTCAGCGAGGATCAGACGGCAAACACCTGGGATCCGCTACTGGAGATGGCGCGCAACGGGCCTGTCTACGACGCCTACGACATCGAGCCGATGGAGTCGTTCGTCAACGTGCCACGCGGCCGGATCGAATTCACCACGTCGGCGGCGACCTCCCGCGAGGGCTTCCGGCCGATCTTCGCCGTGATGGACCAGACGGAGTCGTGGACGCCGACGAACGGCGGTAGGAAGCTGGCCTCCACGCTGCGGCGCAACCTGACGAAGGTGAACGCGTCGTCGGTGGAGAGCCCGAACGCGTTCATCCCCGGCGAGGACTCCGTGGCGGAGAAGTCGTGGGAGGCGTGGCAGAACCAGCAGGCCGGGAAGCTCAAGGGCGACGACGGCATCCTGTACGACCATCGTGAGGCGCCCGCCGACACGGAGCCAGAGGACAAAGAGTCCCTGCTCGCGGGCTTGGCGGTGGCGTACGGGGATTCGGCCGACGTGAACGGCGGCTGGGTCAATCTGGAGCGGGTTCTTCAGGACTACTGGGACCCCGACACGGAGCCCTCCGACGCGCGCCGCTTCTTCCTGAACCAGATCACGCACGCCACTGACTCGTGGCTGTCTCAGCCGGAGTGGGCGGCGTGCGCTGACGCGACGAAGGTCGTGGCGGACGGAGAGCGGATCACGCTCGGCTTCGACGGTTCTCGGCACAGGGAACGTGGTGTCACTGACGCGACGGCGCTGATCGGGTGCCGTGTCTCCGATGGGCACCTGTTTGAGATCGCAGTGTGGGAGCAGCCTGACGGTCCTGCTGGCCGGGACTGGTGGGTGCCGATTGTCGAGGTCGAGGCCGCAGTGCGTAGCGCGTTCTCGAAGTACAAGGTGATGGGCTTCTACGCCGACCCCGCAGCCGACTGGCGGTCGTATGTTGCGGATTGGGAGTACACCTACGGCCGACGGCTGAAGGCCCGCTCCAGCATGCAGCATCCGATCGAGTGGTGGATGAACCGCACCAACCTGGTCGTGCGGGCGCTGGAGCAGCTGCACGCCGCGATCATCAACGGCGAGCTCACCCACGATGGCTCGTTCGCGCTGACCCGGCACATGCTGAACGCTCGCCGGCGCAGCTCCCGCTCCGGGTTGCAGATCGCCAAGGAGCATCCGACCAGCCGCAGGAAGATCGACGCCGCGATCGCCGCGATGCTCGCCTGGCAAGCACGTGTGGATGCCGTTTCCAAGGGGCTGGGACGTAGAGGACAGGGACGGGCGGTGGTGCTGCGATGACCGCAACGATCCCCGACCTGCCGCTGCTGACCCTGTCAGATGACGAGCAGAACCTGCTGATGGCCCTGCGGGGCGAACTGCTGTCGGATCGGTTTCGACTGGAGTTGCGGGACTGCTACTACAACGGCGAACAGCGGGTCCGCGACCTGGGGATCTCGATCCCGCCGCAGCTGCGGGGCCTGCACACGGTCATCGGGTGGCCGCAGATCGGCGTGGACGCCTTGGAGCAGCGCCTCGACATTGAGACGTGGCGGTACAAGGACGCCCCGAACGAGTCCGGTGAGCTGGCGGACATCTGGGAGCCGAACGAGCTCGTCGCGGAGTCTCAGCTCGCTCACTTGGACTCGCTGATCTATGGCCGGTCGTATGTGGCGGTCGGGTCCGGTGACTGCGGGTCGGATGACTGTCCGCCGTTGATCTCGGTGGAGTCGCCGCTCGACATGACTGTCTTCTACGACGCGAGGGCTCGCGCGGTCACCTCGGCGCTGAGGCTGTACCGGCTGGGCGACGACGACGCAGCAGTGCTGTACCTGCCAGACGTGTCGATCCATGTGGTGGCGGCTTCTACCGGGTGGGAGGTCATCGACCGAGACGAGCACGAGCTCGGCGTGGTGCCGGTGGTGCGAATCTCCAACCGGCAACGCACCGCGGACCGGGTAGGCCGCAGTGAGATCACTCCTGCGGTCATGAGCATCACGGACGCGGCGTGCCGGACCCTCATGGGGATGGAGGTCGCCAGAGAGTTCTACGGCGCCCCCCAGCGGTACATCTTGGGTGCGAGCGAGTCGGCGTTCCAGGACGCCGAAGGCAACCCGCTCTCAGCCTGGGAGACCTACCTCGGGCGCGTGCTCGCACTCGAGCGCGACGAAGATGGCGAGGTCCCGCAGGTTGGCCAGTTCGCCGCCTACGACCCGTCAGTGTCGACCCGCATTGTCGACCTGTACGCGCGGATCATGGCGACCCAGCTCGGGCTACCGCCGCACTACCTGGGCTACACCACCGACAACCCCGCCTCAGCCGACGCGATTCGCTCTACCGAGGCGCAGTTGGTCAAACGAGCTGAGCGTAAGCAGGGCCTGTTCAACACGCCGTGGGCTCAGGTTCTCCGCCTTGCCCTGCTGATCAAAACCGGTGAGCTGCCGGATCGGGCCCGCCGGATCGAGACGGTGTGGCGCAACCCGGCCACCCCGACCATGGCGTCTCAGACGGATGCCGCGGTCAAGCTCGTGCAGCAGCAGATCCTGCCAGCGGACTCCGACGTGACGCTGGAAATGGTCGGTCTGACCGAGGGGCAGCGGCAGCGTGTCCACGCTGACCGGCGCCGGTCCGCAGGTCGGCAGGCGCTGGCCGAGGCCGGTAACGCGATCGCCGCCAATCGCCGGGAGCGTGCTCGCCCGGAGGTGACGGTCGCTGATGACGCAGCAGGAACGGGCAGCTGAGTACCAGGATGCCCAGCGCGCTTTGTCGGCCCAGTTGGTCGAGGAGATGGCTCCGCTGTGGGAGCTGATCCGCCTCGGAGCGTTCGCGACTACCGTCCCGGCGTGGATTGAGGCAGTCCTCGAACTGCTGCGGCGGTTCGCTGGCATGTCCGGGACGCTCGCCGCAGACCACTACGCCGACGAACGGGACACCGCCGGGGTTCGCGGGATCTTCCAGCCCACCCCGGCGGAGATCCCGCCCGGCAAAGCCGAGGCGTCGCTGAGGTGGGCCGTCAAGGACCTGTGGATCTCCAAGGCAGACAATCCACCTCCGATTGAGGAACGTCTCGCTGCGGCCGAGGAGAAAGCTTCGGGCGTCGCTCAGAAGATCGTGGCGGATGTAGGGCGCGACACGATCGTCCAGGCGATGGGCGAGGACCCCGAGGTTCTGGGCTGGGGGAGAACCACAGGCCCAGACGCCTGCTTCTTTTGTGCGCTCATGGCATCCAGAGGGCCGGTTTACGAGTCCGAGGAAACCGCTGGCGGGTCCGCGAACGATCAGTTCGAGGGCGAAGGCAAGTACAAGTTCCACGACCACTGCGATTGCACGGTCTACCCCGTTTTTCGAGGTCAGCGGTGGGAGCCGCCTGCCTACGTCGACGAGTGGGACCGGCTCTACACCGTCTCCACCGGGTCCGAGCGCGGCACCCAGGCCAAGCTCCGCGCCTTCCGGCGCGCGTTCGAGGGCCGCGAGGACTAACCACTGACTCCCCGCCGCGCGGCGGGTGATTTCCCCCTGGCCGTAGCCGCGATGGCAGGCCACCACCTTTGAAAGGCCGCGATGGCTGACGACACCACCACCGAGCAGAACGACGACTCCACCACTGTGGAGCCGACCGCAGAGGCCTCTGCGACGGAGACCTCCCGCAGCGATGACAGCACGCTCGGCGAGACCGGCAAGACCGCGCTGCAAGAGGAGCGCAGGGCCCGGCGCGAGGCCGACAGAGCCCTGCGAGAAGCCGCTCGGGTCCAGCGTGACCTGGAGAAGCAGCTCAGAGAGTTCGAGGACCGCGACAAGAGCGACCTTGAAAAGGTCACTGCTCGCGCTGAGGGAGCGGAAAACCGCATCCAGGGCCTGATCACTAAGGCCGTCCGTGCGGAAGTCCGAGCTTTTGCGACCCCAAAGTTCGAAGACCCAGGGGACGCGATCGCGTTCCTGGATCTGGCTTCCTACGCCGACGACGACGGCGAGATCGACGCCGAACGTATTCAGGCTGACCTCGCTGACTTGCTGGAACGCAAACCCCACCTGGCGAAGAAGACCCCAGCGCCGGAGCCGGAGCACAAACGCCCGGCCCCTGACCGGACGCAGGCATCCAGCGCCAACGCTTCCCGATCTTCCACCCCTGCGGACGAGTTCGCGGGATTCATCCAGTCGCGGCTCAACAAGGGCCGCTGAGAAAGGTAGTGCCTGATGGTGGCGACCGCCCCGATCAAGCTTTCCGACATCAATGACGCGCTACTGCCGCGAACGATCACCGGCCCGATCTTCGAAAAGTCGGTCGAGCGGTCCGCCATCATGTCGCTGGCCCGCCGGGCCCCCCTGGCGATCGACGCCACCACCTCGATCCCGGTCCCGCTGGACGTGCCGACCGCGGACTGGGTCGGCCAGGGCTCTCGTAAGCCTCTGTCCAGCGGCGGGATCGACGTCAAGCAGATGACCGCCAAGAAGCTCGCCGTTCTCATCCCGGTCGCCGAAGAGGTCGTCATGACCAACGCGGCAGGCCTGTGGACGCAGCTGCAGAACGACCTGCCGACCGCGTTCGCTCGCGCCTTCGACCGGGCCGCGATCCACGGCAAGACGATGAAGGGCGCCGCAGGGCCGTTCCCCGATCACCTGATCGAGACCAGCAAGTGGGTGCACCTGGGCACCGCCGCCGACAACGTGGGCGGCATCTACGCTGACCTGGTCAACGGCATGTCTGAGGTCGTCGATGATGACTGGGACTTCACCGGGTTCGTCGCTGACCCCCGGCTGAGGCCGCAGCTGCTGCTCCAGACCGACGCCAACGGCCGCCCGATCTTCGTCGACACCACCACGCCCGGCATGGACCAGGCGGTGGCTGGCACGCTGATCGGAGAGACGCTCGCCTACTCGCGCAGTGTGTCCGGCAAGCACCGCCGCCAGTCCGCCTCGACCGACACTGGTCTGCGGGCGATCGGCGGCGACTGGTCGCAGGCCGCGTACGGCGTCGGTATGGACATCACCGTCCGTATCTCCAAGGAGGCGACCTACGTTGATGAGGATGGCGGGGTGCATTCGGCCTTCCAGGAGAACCTGGTGCTCCTCCTGGCGGAGGCCTTCTACGGGTTCGTCGTTGGCGATGTCGAGGCGTTCGTCAAGTACACCGCCGCGGGCAACATCTCCTGATGCCGCCCCGTCGAAGAGCGGTTGATGCCGCCCCAGCGAGGCGGACGCGCGCACCGAAAGTCGTGGCCACGCCGGAGGGCGGCACCCCGAAGGCGCCGCCCTCCACCGCCGCCGCGACGCTCACCGGCCGGACTGATCGGCCGAAACGCATTGTGGTGCGGATCCACTCGGCGCCGCCGGACCACAACGCAGGCGGCGAGTGGGCATTGTTCTCCATGCTCCGCCCGCTGGCGGCTCGCGGCCATGAGGTGACGGTGTGGCTGTCGCGGTACGGCAAGGCCCGCGACCCGTACAGCATCGACGGCATCAAGGTTGTCCCGCTGGCATCCCGACTGGATGTCGGAACCGCGATCCGGCATGCCGACGTCGTGGTCTCGCAGTACGAGAACGTGCCCGCCGCCGCGGCGTTGGCCCGCGGGTACGGCATCCCGTTCGTGGGGTTGGCACACAACCCGGCGCCGATCATCTTCAAGAACCTCGCCGCCGCATCGTGCGCACTGGTCGTCTACAACAGCCTGCACCTGCAGGCCGAGGCCGACGTTCAGTTCGCCGAGCACCCGAAATGGGCGCAACCCGCCTGCTCCATCGTGGTGCGACCCCCGGTGTTCGCCGACGACTACGCCACCACTCCCGGAGACGCGATCACACTGATCAACCTCAACCGGGAAAAGGGCGCCGAGTTGTTCTGGCGGCTCGCCGAACGGCTCCCCGACCACCGGTTCCTCGGCGTGCAGGGCGCTTACGGGCAGCAGATCCTCCGCGATCTGCCGAACGTCGACATCCTCGAGCAGGTGCCGGGCGAACGAATGCGGGACGAGGTGTACGCCCGCACCCGCGTGTTGCTCATGCCGTCGCACGTGGAGTCGTGGGGCCGCGTCGCGGTGGAGGCGATGGCCAGCGGTATCCCCGTCGTCGCGAACCCCACGCCGGGTCTGTCGGAGGCGCTGGCCGACGCAGGCCTGTTCTGTGAGGTCTCCGATGCGGAGGCGTGGGCGGCGACGATCCGGGCGCTCGACGACCCGGCCGAGTGGCAAACCGCCTCCGACCGAGCCCGGCAGCGCAGCAAAGAACTCGACCCGACTGAGGATCTGGCCCGCTGGGTTGAGGCGATCGAGGCCCTGTAGGAGGTCGCCGTGACACTCACCGCTGTGGATCTCGCTCTCTACCTGGGCTTGGCAGAGATCAACGAGGCTCGCGCGGACCTGCTCCTCAACCAGGCCACGCTGCTATCCGAGTCGATCGTCAAGCCGCTGCCGGAGGGCGCCAGCGCGGTGGTGCTCGCCGCCGCCGGCCGGTGCTACGCCAACCCACAGGGTGTCTCTCAAGAGTCCGTAGGTCCTTACAGCGTGCAGCGCCCCCAGGCGGGCCTCTACCTGACCAAGGCAGAGACGGCAACGCTGAAGCGCTTGGGCGGTCGTGGGGGAGCATTCACTGTCGACCCGACTCCAGACACCGCTGACCCGTCCGCGTCCTGGCCGATCGCTCTTGATCCGACCTGGCCGGAAGAGGGTTGGTATGAGGCGGGCTGGTACTGATGCCCGTTCCTCTACCGCAGGGCGAAACGATCGTCATCCTGCGCCCCACCGGCAGGACGCGGGACAGTGCTGGCAACTACGTGCCCGACGGCGACCGGGAGATCCCCGTGCCGGGCTGCGCGGCCTGGCCGACCGGCAGCACCGAACAGGTCGAGGCCCAGGACCAGACGACCGAGCTGTTCACTGTCCTGGCCCCGTACGGGGCGGACATCCGCGCCACGGACCGGGTGCGGTTGCACGGCCGGGTGTTCACCGTGCAAGGCGAACCGCAACTCTGGAAGTCGCCGCTGACTGGCGCCGCGCCCGGCTTGGAGATTCGCCTCGAACGCACGAAGGGCTGAGAGGGGGGCGGCGTGGCTAAGGCGCGTTTCAAGCCCAACAACAAGTCCATCGGCGCCATGCTGCGGTCCGCGAAGATGGAGCAGGAGATGGTCGAGCGGGCGCGCCTCATCGTCTCCTACGCCCAGGCGGACGCCCCGCACGACTCTGGCGAGTACGCCGAGTCGTTCGAGATCGACAGCGGCCAGTCTGGCAGTCCGATCCAGCTCGGCACAGGTGACCGTGCCTGGGCGAAGATCCGAAACGGCTCGGAGGCTGCGGCGCCTCTGGAGTTCGGCAACCGCCGTGTCGGCGAAGGGCAGCGGATCCTCGGCCGGGCGATTGATCAGGTAAGTCGCGAATGATCGACGTCGAGGCACTCCTAACGTCATGGATCGAGGTCAACGTCGTCGGCATGCACGCCATGTCCGAGACACCCAATGACCTTGACAGCCTCGTTCCCGCGGTGAGGGTCCGCCGGATCGGCGGCCCCTACGACGGGTTCAAGCTAGACCGGGCAACGGTCGATATCGACGTGTTCGACGCCACCCGCGACGGCGCTTCCACCGCAGCACTGGACGTTCAGCGGGCGCTACACGACCGCCTGGCTCGCAACAAGGCAGGAAACGCCGTGGTGACCCGTGTGGAGACCCTCACCGGGCCACGGCCTCTGCCGTACGACAACGCCGGCCTGCGCCGCTTCGGAGCGACGTACCGGATCACTGTTCATCCGGCCTGACCTGGCCGCCCTTTTCCAGCCCCGAGCCTCACCGGCCGGGGCTTTTTCATGCCCGCCTTCGCGCGATCGAGCGCATACGAAGGGACTGATGATCATGCCTACTATCCTGCGCGCCGCTGAGCTCGCGGTCGTCGGGAGCAACGGCGGCGGCTGGGTGGCAACTTTGGGGACGGCCCAGCCTGCCAACCCTCAAACGTATCCGCTGGCGCCCTGGTACGCACTCGGCGCGATAAGCGACGACGGCTTGACCTATGGATTCGACGAGGACAGCCAGGACTTCACTCCGTGGGGCCAGTCGTCGCCGTTCAGGACCGTGGTGACGAAGAGCGTCCGCACCTTCAAGATCACCCTGTGGGAGACCAACAGGCCGGCGGCCCGGTCCGTTATGACCCGCATCCCCATTGCTGACCTCACTCCCGACATCAACGGGGTCACTTCCTACGCCGAGTCAGCCACCCAGTCGCCGGACCGACGCTCGTGGATCTTCGATGTGTACGACGGTGACGCACTGGAGCGCTTCTACGTGCCAGCCGGTGAGGTCACCGACCGTGGAGACGTCACGTTCAAGCAAGACGAAATGTCCGGGTATGAGGTCACCATCTCTGCTTACCCGGACGCTTCGGGCAACACGGTGTACCACAAGCTCATCACCCCTGAAGTGGAGGTGCCTCTTTCCTAATGACTGCTACCCGACCCAAGGTCATCACGTCCGGCGGGGAGCCGGTCGCGCACTTCGACCTCGACGCCGTAGAGGTCGAGGCCAACCAGGTGCCGTTCACGTTCACTCTCGGCGGCGAGCTGTTCACCATGCTCGCTCCTGAGGATGCGGACTGGCAGGTCATGACCGATACTGACCGGCCCGACTGGACACGTGCGTTCATGCAGGAGCTCCTCAAGGATGACTACGAGCGCTTCGCCAAGTACGCGGTGCCGATCCGCAAGCTCAACAAGCTCATCGAGGCCTGCACCGAGCACTACGGGATCACGCCGGGGGAATCCAAGGCCTCCGCTCGCTCCTCGAGGAGCACCCGGAGGCGGTAGAAGCCGACCTGTGGATCTACTGCAACGGCACGGATCTACGGGATCTGTGGCGGCCTGGCGGGCGCCTTACGTGGCGCTTGCTCGGCGTGCTGCTGCGGAACTTACCGCCGGAGTCCGCCACCAAGACCGCGCTGCGCAACGGCATGTCGGAGCAGGAGATCGAGCAGGCCTCCGAGGGAGCTGACCCATCTACAGGCCGCTGGTCTCAGGCCGAGATGCTCCAAGCGCTGGAGATCGACGCGTTACGGCAGATCGCTTACATCCTGCTGCAGGTCAACGGCGTCAAGAAGGCCACACTGCCTGACCCGATATCCAGGCCTGGCGTGAAGCCTAAGAAACAGAAACCGGCACGCAGGCAAATGACTCCAGAACGAGCCGAGCGCCTTTATCGGCTCATTAACGGCCCGGATACCGCATAACCGGCTGACCAGCCACAACTCACGAAACGAGGTGAGTCGTGGCTGAGTTCACCGCTGGCGACGTCATCGTCCCCGTGGTGCCCAGCGCCAAGGGTTTCATCAGCGACTTGAAGAAGCAGCTTCTTCCTGGCGCCTACGACCTTGGCCAGGCGATCGGACGGGACATCCAGAGGGGCGTAAAGGACGCCCTCGACGGGATCTATGAGCCGCTGCAGGAGCAGACGAAGAAGCAGCGGCAGCGGGCGCCAAAGGACGGCGACGAGGTCGGCGGCGCGTTCGCCAAGGGGTTCAAACGGCAGGTCGAAGCGGCATTCAAGTCGCTGCCGAAGGCTGAAATCACTGCCGACTCGTCGGAGGCGCAGAAGAAGGTCCAAGAGCTTCGGGCCGCTCTGGAGACGCTGTCGAAGAAGACCGTCGGTGTCGACATCGACGCCAAGACCGCTCTCGAGGAACTGACGAAGCTTCAAGCGGAGCTGTCAGCGCTGAATGAGGACGCATCGGTCGACGTCAAGGCCGACACCGCTGCGGCCCTCGCCCAGCTGGCGAAGGTGCAGGCCGATGTCGACAAGCTCAGCGTCGAGAAGGCCGAGATCCCTGTCCGGGTGAAGCCGGAAGGGGAGCCGGCCGCAGAAGGCACGCGGGCTGGTGGCGCGTATGCGCAGGGCTTCAGGGCGCGGGTGGAGGCGGCCTTCAAAGCGCTGCCCGACCTGGTCATCGACGCCAACTCCTCCCCAGCGGCGGCGAAGATCGCTGAACTGCGGGCCCGGATGGAGTCGCTGGCCGGCAAAACGGTCGGCATCGACATCAACGCCTCCGCAGCACAGGCGGAACTCGCCGCGATCCAGGCAGAACTGTCGTCGCTGGACGGACGGAACATCTCCGCTGACGCCCAGGTCGACGTCGCTGCTGCCCTGTCGCAGCTCGCTGCAGTCGAGGCGGGCCTGTCTCAGGTGGACGGGCGGGTCGCGAACGCTCGTGTGGATGTCGATGTCGCTGGAGCTCTTACGGGCATCGCGACCGTCACCGCGGCTCTGGCGGCTATCCCCGCAGTAGCTACGGCCGCGCTGGGTGCCGGAGCGCTGGGTGGCGTGTTCGCCGCGGCGGGCGCCGGCCTGGCCGGTGTCGCCGCAGTGGCGGCGCCGAGCCTCGGCAGAATCAACGAGGCACTGAAGGAGCAACAGCAGTCCGCTACGGGGGCTGCATCTGGACTGAAGCAAGCCGCAACCGAGACGCGGAACCTCGCGGTCGAGGCTGCTCAGGCCCAGATTAAGCAACTGCAAGCGGCGAACGCCGCTGACCAGCTTCGGGCCGCACAGGACCGGGTGAAGCAGGCCGCGGCCGGGGTCGTCGAAGCGAAGAACCGTCTGAAAGCGGCGGTTGCCGCGGCGGGCCAGGCCCAGCAGGCTGCGGCGGAGAGAGCAGGCCGGGCAGAGCGCGGTTTGGCCGACGCCCAGCGAAACGCCCTCAAAGCGCAGGACGCCCTGAACAAGGCCCGCCAGCAGGCAGCGCGGGACTTGAAGGATCTGGCGCGGCAGGCTCGCGCGAACAGCCTGGACCAGCGGGATGCGGCGCTCGACGTCGTCGATGCCGAGGCGGAGCTGAACAAGGTTCGCGCCAATAAGAAGTCCTCAGCGGAGGACATCGAGCGCGCGACCATCGCGTACGAGCGGGCGAAGCTCCGCGTGGATGAGTTGAAGGCGTCGGCGGAGAAGCTTGCCGAGCAGCAGGCCAAGGGGGTTGAAGGCCAGGACTCGGTGGTCGCGGCGAAGGGCGCTGTTGAGGCGGCGAATCAGCAGATCATCGACCAGGAGGCGCAGGTCGCCCAGGCCCAGACCGAAGCAGGGCGGGCCGGTGAGGAAGCGGCTAAGCGGGTCGCCGAGGCGAAGAAAGCCGTCGAGGAGGCGCAGAAGCGGGTTCTCGACGCCGAGCGCGGTGTTGATCAGGTCAAGCGGCAGCAGAAGATAGCCGCGTTGCAGGAGAGGATCCGCAAGCTTCAGGCAGCGGATGCAGCGAAGCGCCAGAAGGAGCAGGCCAAGCGAGCCGCCGCAGCAGCGGCGGCAGCGGCAGCCGCGTCACAGGCTAAGAGCGGGCAGAAGACGGCGAAATTGTCGCCGGCCGAAGCTGCTGCAGCCCAGCAGATCAAGGCGTTCCAGGACGCCTACGTCAAGTTCCAGCAGCAACTCGCCCCGTCGGTGCTGCCTGTCATCACGGGCGGCCTGGACGCTGTCTCGAAGCTGTTCAAGCCGCTGACGCCACTGATTCAGGGCTCGGCGAAGGCCCTTGTCGGGCTGGAGAAGGCCGCGTCGAAGGCTCTCGGTGGCAAGTTCTGGACGAGTTTCTTCGCTGACCTGTCGAAGCAGGCGCCGACCGCGATCTCCGGTCTGGGCAAGAGTTTCGGCAACATTATCACCGGGATTGCCGGGATCGTGAAGGCCTTTCTCCCGTTCACGGGCACAGTCGTCGGTGGCCTGCAGAAAATCACCGGAGCGTTCGCTACTTGGGGAAAGAACCTCGCGCAGTCCCAGGGATTCAAGTCTTTCGTCTCGTTCGCAAAGACGAATATCGGCCCTTTGGTTGTGTTGTTCCAGAGTGTCGGCAGGGCGATCGGCAACATCATTTCCGCGCTGGCACCTTTTGGGCAGACGGCTCTAGCTGGGCTGACCGGTCTGGCGTCGCTGATCTCCCGGCTCAGCCCCGGCATGATCCGTGGAATTGCGGTCGCGATCGGCGCGGTCGTGATCGCCGTCAAAACCTGGGCCATCGCTCAGGCGATCCTGAACGTGGCGCTCTCCGACAACCCCATCGGGTTGATCATCACCGCGATCGGCCTCGTTGTCGCTGCCGTCGTTGCAGCCTATGCGGCGTTCCCCGAGTTCAAGGCCGTCGTTGACGCCGCGATCCAGGGCATCACAATGGTGATCTCGTGGGCATGGGAGAACGTCATCAAGCCCGCATTCGAAGCCTTGAAGACGTTCGTTATGACGGTGGTTGCTCCGGCGGTCACGTGGCTGTGGCAGAACGTTGTTGTCCCGGCCTGGCAGGGCATCTCGGCGATAGTGACATGGGCGTGGACAACTGTCATCCAGCCTGCTCTGAAGGCCTTGTGGAGCTTCATCAAGACGGTGCTGGCCCCGGCGGTGGCCTGGTTGTGGGAAAACGTCGTCAAGCCTGCCTTCACCAAGATCGGTGAATGGATTAAGACGGCGTGGACAACTGTCATCCAGCCTGCTCTGAAGGCCTTGTGGGCGTTCGTCACTGAGACTTTGGCGCCTAAGGTGCTATGGCTGTTTGAGAACGTCGTCAAGCCCACGTTCGCCAAGATCGGTGAAGTCGTTAAGGTGGCGTGGGAGACCGTCATCAAGCCTGCATTGACAGCGCTGTGGAAGTTCATCACCGATGATGTCCCGAACGGCTTTAAAAAGGGTGTAAGCCTCATCGAGGGGTTCTGGAATGGCCTGAAAGAGGTTGCGAAGAAGCCAATTAATTTCATAATTTCAACCGTTTACAATAACGGAATCGTCAGGGTATGGAACGCTGTTGCCGATGCTCTCGGCCTCAAGGATGCCAAGCTCGGGACGATCCCCGCTCTGGCGACAGGAGGCATCTATCCCGGCTACACGCCAGGCAGAGACATCGGGCTGGCTGCGGTATCCGGCGGTGAGGCCATCATGCGGCCGGAGTGGACACGGGCGGTCGGCGAGCGATACGTGCATGGTGCCAATGCTGCTGCGCGATCTGGAGGTGTCGGTGGCGTTGCCCGCTTCTTGGGCGTAGCGGGTGACCCAGGCTTCGCGGGCGCATTTGCTGATGGCGGCATCGTCGGCAACATCAAGGACATCCTTGCCGGTGGTTTGAGGATCGGCGCAGAAAAGCTCCTCAACCCGTTGCTCGACGGCGCCTCAGCGGCGATGGGTGACTCCCCGTGGGCGCGGATGCTCGTCGGAGTGCCGAAGAAGCTGATTGCCGACGTTATCAAGGTTGTCGGTGGTAAAGAGGAGAAGGTCGGCGGCCCGAAGGCCGCCAAGATGATCGCTTACGAGCGGGCCCAGCTCGGTAAGCCCTACAGGTGGGGCGGCACAGGGCCGGACTCGTTCGACTGTTCCGGCCTGGTTATGCGGGCCTTACAGGCGGCTGGAGTCTCTGGTGTGCCGCGGGTGAGCCAGGACCAGATGAAGTGGGTCAAACCAGTCACTTCCCCCAGCCCAGGAGATCTGGGCTTCCCGCACCCAGGCCATGTGTGGACCTACTCCGGTGGCGGCAAAATCATCGAGGCGCCGTACACCGGAGCGCGCGTCCGGGAAGTGGCCGCTCGGCCTGCCCAGCTGATCGGGCGTCCGCAGTACGACAACGGCGGCTACCTGATGCCAGGCACCAGCCTCGTGCACAACGGGACGGGAAGACCGGAGCCGGTTCTCACAAATCAGCAATGGCAGGACATCTCCCGCCAAACGTCAGGCGGGGATGGCTCACTGGTGTCGATCGGGGAGATGCACGTCACCCCGGAACAGTCGCCGTACGCGATCGCTGAGGACCTCAGGTTCATCATGGGGCGAGGCCTGAGGTCCCGAGGGTGAGTTGTGGGCGGTTATCCGACCGCCCACACTCCCTTCTGGTCGGCGAAGCCGGAGTTCAGAGCGAACTGGAGTCGCTCGATCTTCGCTTTGGCAGGCACCTCGAAGACCAGCACGCCGCGGCGCTTGTCACCTGGTGCGATGGTTGTGCTCTTGAGCTGAGTGGTTCCGGCGATCTCTCCGAAGAGGCTGGGGTCGTGCTCCTGGCCTTCAGAGTCAATGACTTTGGCGCCATTGCTCGGGGAGTCGTCGTAGGTGGCGGTACCGACGTTCTTCAGAACGAGCTCTACTCCGTAGAGGCGTTTGCCTGCTTGTGCGTTCTGGATTTCGTTCGGCGCTTTGCCGTTTTTGATGACTTTGACAACGCTGACAGCGATCTTCAGCCCCTCGTCGGAGCCAGTCAATGTGATGGCGTCACCAATGCCTGCTGGCTTCGGCTTGGTGGAGCCAGCCGAGGATTCCCCCTCGGACGGTTTGCTGATCGCCGCTTCTTCGGCGGCAGTGTCGGCGTCGGGAGTGCTCGTCACAGTCGGTGTGCCGCAGGCCGTGAGGGCGGCGGTGGTGACGGCGAGTGCGAGCAGGCGTGCAGACCTCAAGGATCACTCCAATAGTGGTGCGCGATGCGTGGACGTCCCCCGACAGATCGGCAGTTTGCCACGGTCCAAGTCTTGCCTGTGGGCGTTTTACGGCGATCGGTAATCAAAACGTGGCCTGAATCGGCCCTTTTCTCTTTTTGGGCAGGAGGCGCTTGTGCCTTGGAATCCAGACAGTGGGATCACTTTTGGTGAATACATGCGAAATGGTGACGGGCGGAGCGTGGAGCACATTCGAGGAGGCCGGACCTGGGTCACCAGAGACCAGGTGAGCGAGGGGCGCACCGAGGACGGCGGCCGATTCAAAACCGTCCGTGACCAGCGCGGCCATGACGTCACGCAGGAGACCACCCCTGTCGGCCGTGAGCGGCAGCACGTCCGCATCAACCTGCCCTAGGGGGGCGCCGTATGGCAATGGATCAAGATGGGGTGTTCAACGACACCTGGGTCAAAGCGCTTTCGAACACGATCGCGCTGAACCTGGCCGACACCACCCCCGGCACCTACAAGGGAGCCCTGTTCACCGGGTCGGCCACCCCGAACATGTCCCAGACGAACCCCGCGTACGGGACGTCGCCCTGGTCGACAGGGAACGAATCGTCGGGGCCGGGCTACACCGCTGGCGGCGTCAGTATGACAGTCACGTCGTTCGCTGAGCTGGCTGGAGCGACAAACAAGATCGGTTGGAAGTTCTCCACGATCTCGTGGACGTCCACGACGATCACGGCTGAGGGTTTGCTCGTGTATGTGCCGGGCCTGTCGAGCCGGGCGGTGATCTTCCGCTGGTTCGGCCAGCCATATCTGACGAGTGACGGCGACTTCCAGGTCGCTTTCCACACTGACGGGATTCTCCGCGAGAAACTCCGCGCCAACCCGTAACCGCAAGCAAGGTCGCCCCGCCTGGCCGGGGCTTTTTTCATGCCCGCGATCAGGAGTAATACATGACTTTGTACTGGGCCGCTAATGGCGCGATGCCCACCACTGCGGCGTTGAGCCCGGTCACGACCGGTACCGCGATCAAGACGTTGTTGCAGATCGCTACCCCGTCCACCCAGATGATCAGAGTGGTGGAGTGGGGCATCTCGTTTTCCGGCTTCAGCGCTGCGGCCCCGATCCAGGTGGAACTCGTCCAGACCGACGTGGCCGCTACTGTGACCGCGCACGTCGCCGCTGGAGTGCAACCCTATGACGACCCGGGGGCGCCAGCCAGCCTGATGACGCTCGGCACCTCAGCGACTGGCTACACCGCCACCGCCGAGGGTTCCATCACCGCGACCAGGTATGGCGATCTGCAGCAGATCGCACCCACCGGCCAGTACATCAAGCAGTACCCGCTCGGGCGCGAATTCAAGGTCCCTGTGAGTAAATTCTTGCGCGTCAGGGTGACCGCGGCGGCAGCAGTGAATGCCTACACCTACATCGTGTGGGAGGAATAGTGCTCTCTCCCGGCGTGGGAGGAGAGTAAATGCCCACGTATATCGCGACCGCTACCGCAACCTCCAGCACCACCCCATACACGGTGGCGAAACCAACAGGGACGCTTTCCAGTCACCTGATGCTGCTTTTTCAGGCGGCTGACACCGGCGGAGCCACGACACTGACCACACCGACCGGCGGCACCACGTGGTCCCTGCTGGCATCCACAGACATGGATGTCGGCGGCACCCGAGTCTGGTGGAAAATCGCCGGGGACTCCGAGCCCTCCACATACGGCTTGGCCCAAAACAGCGGCGCTGACGGTGTCGTTGCAGTGGCGGCTATAGCAGACGTCGGTCCTCAGACGCCTTTCGTTGCCCAGTCCACTGGCAGCGGCTCCAACACCGTCAGTACCCCTTCGGGGACCCCGTTCGCTGGCGCTGACATAGAGCTGCGGTGGGCTGCCGGGAAAGGCGCGTCGGCGTCCGTGACGTGGACACCGCCGGCTACGTACACCGAGCAAGCTGACCTGCAGTCTCGCACCTACACCACTGCGTGTCTGGCGACCAAACAGCTGACGTCATCGTCGGCCACCGGGGCGTTGAACTTCACCGCGTCCAGCACAGGAACGCTGGGCAACTCGGCGGCTTTCACTGTGATCGTCCCTGCAAGTACAACAGCGCGGATCGTTGCCGTCACCTACGCCGCGGTGCAGCGCGCCGCCACCTGGTAAGGAGGCGGCGTAGTGGCGAGGCTGGGACGCAGCTACTACTGGCGGCCGGTCATCGCGCGGCAGCGCTACCGGCTAGACAACTCGATCACCCTCGGCGCGTTCGAGATCAGCGCCGAGTTTCCGGCCGTCACGGCGACCACACCGGACGCGTTCATACCCCTCGGCGCGTTCGAGATCAGCGCCGAGTTTCCAGCGCTGTCGTTGTCTAACGACCTCCGCCGCACCCTGCCGGCGTTCGAGATCGCCGCCGAGTTTCCGTCGCTATCGGTGTCGGTACCGGTCCAGCCCGGCGATCTCATCACCGGTGATTTCCAGATCGAGTGGGGCGGTCTTCTTTTCGGCGCACCGGACGGCGTCTACCAGATCCTCGCCGAAAGCGTCGAAGGCTGGGACGACCTGCCCGGCATGGACTCAGGTAACGTCGCTCGACCGTCCCGGCACGGCTCCTGGGCAGGGCGGCGCCTGAGCCAGGACCGGCAGGTGTCGGCGATCATCGGCATCGACACCAGCGTCGACTTCACGACCGCCCTGTCTGAGATTCGGCGAGTTCTCGTGCCGCCGGACGATGAGACCGAGAACACACTGGTCATCTCCACCCGAGACGAGGTGCTGCTGGCGTACGCCGCGGTGGACGCCCGCGTCATCCCGCCGCGGGACTACGCGCAGGGCTGGGCTCCCGTGTCGGTCAGGTGGGTCTGCTCCGACCCTCGCAGGTATGGAATCACCCGCCAAGGTGCGACCGTCCCTTTAAGCACGCCGACAGAGCTGTACAACGGCGGCAACACTGCGACGCACCCGCTGATCCGCCTTCAGGGGCCTGTGACGAACCCGGTGCTGGAGAACGACGCAACTGGCCGTGCGCTGTACTTCTCCATCACGGTGGCATCCAACGAACGCCTCGACATCGACACGGATGTCGGCACCGTGACGATCGGCTCCACCAACAAAATGTCTGCCCTCACCGGCGCGAGCGCGCCCGTGCAGGACTTCGTGCTCCTGGCCGGCAGCAACTCCCTGACCTACACCGCGACCAGTGGCGGCAGCGCTGGCGCGGACTTCTTGTGGCGCGACGCCCACCTATGACCTCGGCGGGAGGTGGTGGGTGTGCCCGCGACCTTCCGGTCCTACTCCAGCGCCACGATCAGCAGCACCCCCAACCGGGTCCCCAAGCCGCCCGGTACAAGGCCCGGGGACGTGCTGGTGGCGTTTTCCGCGGCGGACTCCGGCAGCAACTTCCAGATAACGCTCACCGGTGGACCTGGTGAGTGGACATCCCTCGCGGACACGCCGGGTGGCATCTGGGCAGGGACACGCGTATGGGCTAAAACCGCGGGGGCGTCGGAGCCTGACTTCTACGACGTCACGCAGGCCATCACCGCAGACGGCGTGATCTTCGTCATCGCCGTGCGAGATGCCACCATCGCTGACATCGTCATCGCCTCGGGCTCAGGCATCACCTGCCCAGACGCGACACCCGCTACAGCGTCCGGGCTGGAGATCCGGTACGCGGTAGGGATCCGGCAGACCGGCGGCACCCTCACCTGGTCGGAGCCATCCGGATACACGTCCATGCAGGCGCAGGTGAAAATCTGGGCGTCTGCGATCGTCGCGACCAAGCAGTACGCGTCATCGTCGCCGGTGGGGTCGCTGACGCTGACGCCGTCGGTGACCACGTATGTGGCGCATACCTACACGGTGCTGGTGGCGTCGGCTAGTGCCCCTCCGACGCCAGAGCCACCCACGGTCCCGGCGTTCGCGCCAGGCCGAGGAAGCGCGCTCTACCAATACGTGTTCCGGCGGATGCTGGACCGCACCTATCTCGGCCACCTGGACCTGGCGGGGGTCT
This sequence comes from Streptosporangium sp. NPDC051023, assembly GCF_040689595.1. Classification (NCBI taxonomy): domain Bacteria; kingdom Bacillati; phylum Actinomycetota; class Actinomycetes; order Streptosporangiales; family Streptosporangiaceae; genus Streptosporangium; species Streptosporangium sp. NPDC051023. Next base: position 33,532 of record NZ_JBFBCE010000093.1, read on the forward strand.
CATTCGACAAACGCATCGGCCAGCCCGGCTCGTTCTCGGCGACGATCCCGATCCCGTCGCGGCGCGTCGGCGACCAGGTCGCCGAGATCATCCCCCGAGACGAGGCCTACCTCGACCGCGGCCCTGGCGTGATTTCCTGCGAGATCTACCGGGCCGGGGTGTGCTGGGGGGAGTACTGGATCACCAGCGCCACCATCTCCCGCTCCGGCCGCGGCACCCCATCGATCTCATTGAGCGGGTCCACTTTGGACGCCTACCTGCTGCAGGTGGAAATCCAGAACGACCTGGGCCCCTACGACGACACCGATCAGATCACCATCGCCCGCGCGCTGTTGACCGACGCACAGAGCCAGCCGCACGCGAATCTCAGCCTGGTACTGCAGTCCGGCACATCGGGTGTGACGCAGAGCCGCGAGTATCTGGCGTCGGAGAACGTCACCTACGGGCAACGCCTGCAGGAACTCGCCGCCACGGACGGCGGCTTCGAGTGGATGATCAACATGGTGGTGTCCGGCGGCACCCTGCAACGCCGATGGGTGTGGGGCTACCCGCGGCTTGGTATCCAGGACCCGCCGCAGCATGTGTTCGTCGACAGCCCGCACGGCGGTGACGTGCTGAGCTGGAGCGAACAGATCGACGCCCTGCGCGGCGCAACCAGATGGCGGGCCAGCGGCGCCAGCAGCGGCTCCGGAGACGCCTCCACAGGCACCTCATCCCTCATCTCCGACCCTGTCGAGGCGACCGCCCACTTGACGGCCGGGTGGCCGCGGCTGGACAAAACCGTGGCCTACAGCGATGTCGACGACGAGCAGACCCTCGCCGACTACGCCGCCTACTGGGCCGCCACTGTGCCCGGCGCGCTGCGCGTCGACCAGCTCACTGTGGCGCTCGGCGCCGAACCGAGCCTCACCCCCAACCTCCTCGGAGACACGGCCCGGATCTACCTGGAAAACGAATGGCACACCCGCCACAGCCGGGTTCGGCGCATCATCGGCCTCGGCATCACACCGGTCTCCCGCGAGAGCGGCAAAGAAGAAGCAGAGCTCGTTTTGGAAGGGCGGGAGCCTGATGCCTAACCAGTTCCCCGGCGATTTCTTGCAGGACGTCAAAGACATCCAGGACACCGCCCAGGCGGCCCAAGCGGCAGCAACGCGACGCGAGCCCCTCACGTCCGCCTCTCAGGGGTGGTGGCTGCCCAACCGGGCGGCCCCGGCGACGCCTGCCAACGGGGTGCACATCTACGCATCCGGAGGCGAGTTCTGGGTCAAAACCGCTGCAGGCGTTACACGGGGCATCATCCCGCCGCAGGCCGCCACTCTGAGCGGTCCGGCGTCCTTCGTCGTGTCCAGCGCGCCGACGAACTACAACCAAGGCTGGGGCGGCGACGTCAGGGCAGCTCTGCTGGACCTGCACACCGTGCTGAGCACCCTCATCACCCAGCTCAAGGCCGCCGGTATCGTCGCGCCCTGACCCTTCTTCCTCTCCGACTTCCACTTGCTGGCGAGGCGGCATCTACCTGCGCCCGTTTCATGAAAGGGCCGTCTATGCCCTCCATCAAGGGCCGCATCCGCATTACTCGTCTCGGTCACCGTGGTGAGCTCCTGCTCGCGCTGGCGCTGCTTGACTTCGCGCAGTGTTACCGGCTGACGTGGCCGTCAAAGGAGACCCTCGCCTCCACTACGACCCAGTTCCTTGCGAACGTCCTGCCGCTGCAGGTGTGGGGCGTCATCTGGGGCCTGGTGGGTGTGGTGTGCCTGGCCCAGGCATTCATGAGGACCGACAGGTACGCCTTCGCTGCGGCCAGCGGATTGAAGGTCGGGTGGGCGTTGGTGCATATCGCTGCCTGGGTCTGGGGTGTGCCTCAGGTGTGGTGGTCGGCGGCGATCTGGTTGGCCTTCGCGCGGCTGGTGCATGTGATTGCGAAAGTTCCCAACCAGCCTGAGCTGGTTGTTCCTCCTATTCCTACAGGTGGTGCTCCCTGAACACGATGCCGCTGGCCCTGCTGAACGCCCCGGCGTGGTCGCCTGACAACACGGTTGCGATAGTCGCTGCCGTAGTGGCATTGATCGGTACGGTCGCGGCGGGCATTGTTGCCGGCCGTGCGTCGGTGAAAGCAAACCGGGTCACGGCTCAGTCGAATGAGCGGGTGGCTGAGCAGCAGGCTGCGGCTGAGAGGGCCAGGGTCGAGTCTGAGGCGTTTTCCCGGGCGAAAGAGATCTACGACCACGCGATCAGTGAGCTGCGCGAGGAACTGGACCGGGTCCGCGCCCAGCATGAGCGCACCCAGGAGCAGCTCGACAAGATCAGCGAGCGGTTACTCAGCGAACGTAACTCCTCCCAGGAAATAAGAGACCAGCTACACGGGGCGCAGCGGGAAATGGCCGCGATGACCTCCCGCATCGAGTACATGGAACGCGTGATCGGCAACCTTCGGCAGCAGCTCCTCACCGCTGGTCTGACCCCTGACGAGCACATCATCCACGGAGGGAGCTCCCCTTGAGGACTGTCCAAGCTAAGCACTACTACGAGGGTCGCTTGAGCCCCATTCGGCTGATCGTCATGCATTCCATGGAGTGGGCCGAGAAGGGCACCACCGCGGAGGACTGCGCACGCATGTTCGCCACCATGGCCCGCCCTGCCAGCGCACACGTGTGTGTCGACAATGACAGCGTGGTCCGATGTGTCGCTGATCGAGACACGGCTTGGGCGGCGCCAGGGGCCAACGCGGACGGGCTCCAGATGGAGCTCGCCGGGTTCGCCCGGCAGAAGCGTGAGGACTGGCTCGACTCCTACTCGCGGGATCTGCTGAAGCAGGCCGCGGCTGTCGCCGCAGGATGGGCGAAGCTGTACAAGATTCCGATCCGGAAGCTCAGCCAGGCCGAGCTGAGGGCCGGACGGAGGGGGTTCACTTCCCACATGGACGTGTCGGCCGTGTACAAGCGGTCCGACCACGGCGACCCCGGCACCGGCTTCCCTTGGGACGTGTTCCTGGCCATGGTGAAGGACGTCTTGTCCGGTGAGGACGACGGCGACGACGAGATCGTGGCGCCCAAGTGGACCAGGCCATTGTCGACCCCTCCGACAACCAAGGGGACGGACGTCCGTATCTGGCAGCGGCAGATGCGCAAGCGCGGCTGGAACATCACCGTGGACGGCTGGTACGGGCCTGCCGACGAGGAGATCTGCAAGAAGTTCCAGCGCGAGAAGGGGCTTCCGGCCACCGGTGTAGTGGATGCGAAGACCTGGGCCGCCGCTTGGACTGAGCCCATCACCTGAGCCTGTTCCTCCCCTGACGCCCTGACCGCTGGTCGGGGCTTTTTTCATGCCCACACACGGGCGCCTGCCCGCCTTTGGAGGTCGCCCATGCCCTCACCCGACCGCGCGTTCGAGGCGCGGCGAACGGCCCTCTCCGCCGCGGTGGCTCTTCATGGGCCGCTGCGGCTCCAGCCGGGCGTGGACCGGGCGGTCACGGTCGCCGCGGCGGAGAACGCCGTCCGGCGCACCGCAGCCACGTTCACGGCCTGGTTGCTCGGCACGACCCGCATCCGGCTCATCCGTGGCCCCGTCGTCGACGAGACCACAGGCGTGCCATCCGGCACACAACCCAACCAGGAAGGCACAGACATGACGCAGCTCAACACTGGCCAGCAGGTCACTTTCGTCGCTGACACCGAAGACGCCAGCGGCTACGACACGAACGAGCAGATCGAGTGGTCGACGAACGAGCCGACCATCGCCGTGCTCCACGTGTCCGAGGACACCAGGTCCTGCCGAGTCGTCTCCGGCGCCCCGGGTTCCGCAGTGCTCAGGGCGGCTATTCCGGCGCTCGGCCTGGAGGTGACCGAGGCGATCGACGTCGTCCCGGCCGGCACCGCCACCATCAAGCTCGTCGCTGGCCCCGTCGAGGACGAGACCCCGGCGCTGGGCGAAGGCGAGTAGGCGGCCACCGTGAACGTAGGTAAGTACGCCAAGACCGTCGTCGCGGCTCTGTTCGCCGCGGTTGTCATTGCGAAGAGTGCGGTCACCGACGGGGTTTACAGCCCGGCCGAGGTGATCGACACGGTGCTGGCGGTGCTGACCGCGCTGGGCGTCTGGGCGGTGCCCAACGCCCGGAAGTCGGACTCGTCGCAGCAGTAGTCTGGTCGTGTACGGGGTCGAGTCGCCAGGCATGGCCGCTCGGCCCCTTTTTGATCTCCCAGAGCTGGGAGACGCTGGGAGTTGCGGCGCGGAGTTCACGCCCCTGCCCGCCTGACTGTGAGGAGAACCGTGTGGATGCCGCCGAGACGGCTGTACGGGACCTGCGGAACACGCCGCTCGCTCTGGTAGGGGAGTCGGAGGCGGACGCCATCCTGCGGCGCATCCTGCCCGACAGTGCTGACGCGGGGCGAGTGCCGGTGGCGGCGTTCAACTCGTCGATCTGACGGTAGCCTCACTCATGTGGGGTCTCGGACGTGCGGCCGTACGGACTGAGACCCCACCCCAAACACTGCGGCGCCCCGCTGTCCTCCGGGACAGCGGGGCGTTTTCGTCA
>NZ_JBFBCE010000094.1:0-35650 GCF_040689595.1 Streptosporangium sp. NPDC051023
GGCCCCCGTGGACGTTTCCACGGGGGCCCTTCGGCGTGCCGTACTAGTAAATGGGTCGCGAGGAGGAGCGCAACCGCTCCAGGGCTTCGGCCAGGATCTGGGCACCGTCCTTGTCGCTGCGACGCTCCTTCACGTAGGCCAGGTGCGTCTTATAAGGCTCGTTGCGCGGCGGCGCGGGCGGATTAGCCTCGTCCTGACCCGCCGGCAGGCCGCAGCGGGGGCAGTCCCAGAACTCCGGCACGGCGGCGTCGCTGGCGAAGCTGGGGCGCGTCTCATGCATGTTCGCGCACCAGAACGGAACCCTCACACGGGGAGCCGCCTCGCCACGCTCCGCCTCCCCCATCGGGCCGGCGCCGACACGGCTGCCACGGATCGCGTTGCCACTACCCACGGATGAACTCCTCGCTCGATGGCCCCTCCGCTTGGTTGGATGCGGGGGGCTGAACCACTGTCACGCTTGCCTTGGCCGGGTCAGGGCTTAAGGATGAGGCCCAGCGCGATGATGCACACGAACCAGACCACACCGGTGATGATGGTGAGCCGGTCAAGGTTGCGCTCAACCACGGAGGAGCCGCCGAACGACGACGAGAAGCCGCCGCCGAACAGATCCGACAGACCGCCGCCCTTGCCCTTGTGAAGCAGAACAAGCAGCACCATCAGCATGCTCGCCAGAATGAGGGCGATAGAGATTCCGATTGTCACCGTTGACCTGTCCCTGTGTCCGCGACCCGCGTCCGGGTGCGTCCCTTGTATGACGCCTGTGGCGTGACGATTCAAACTTGCTCTAAGAGGGTACGACCTGCTGTCAAGTCGTACCCTCCGAACGGCCCAGTCAGCCAGACATTTCGCCAAAGCGGCAGATCTTGGCGAACTCTCCCGGGTCGAGGCTCGCACCTCCGACCAGGGCTCCGTCCACGTCGGGCTGAGCCATGATGCCGGCGATGTTGTCAGATTTGACCGAGCCTCCGTAAAGGATACGGACAGCCGCGGCCACCTCGCCGTCATACAGCTCGGCGAGTCGGGAACGCAGCGCCGAGCAGACCTCCTGCGCGTCGGCCGGAGTGGCCACCTCGCCGGTGCCGATCGCCCAGACCGGTTCGTAGGCCAGCACGATCGACCTGGCCTGCTCCGCGGAGACCTTCCTGAGCGCCCCGTCGAGCTGCGAGACGCTGTGGGCCACCTGGCCTCCCGCCTGACGGACCGCCAGCCCCTCCCCCACGCACAGGATCGGCGTGAGCGAGTGGCGGTAGGCCGCCTTCACCTTGGCGTTGACCAGATCGTCGTCCTCGTGGTGATACTGCCGCCGCTCCGAGTGCCCGATCACGACGAAGGTGCACCCGAGCTTGGCGAGCATCGCCCCGGAGATCTCCCCGGTGTACGCTCCCGCGTCGTGCTGGGAGAGGTCCTGCCCGCCGTACAGGATCCGCAGCTTGTCGCCATCGACCAGGGTCTGCACGCTGCGCAGATCCGTGAACGGCGGCAGGACGGCGACGTCGACCTTGTCGAAGTCCTTGTCATTGAGGGCGAACGCCAGCTTCTGGGTGGCGGCGATGGCCTCAAGGTGGTTGAGGTTCATCTTCCAGTTGCCGGCCATGAGTGGTTTGCGCACCGTGCTCACCTGTCGCTCACCGCTTCCCATCCGCCTTCGTATCCGTCATGTCCGTCGTTTCCCTCACCCATCACCCACGGCTCCCCGCGCCGGGAGCACGCACGGGTGATGCGGCGCTCACTGCGTCGCTCCACTCCTATGCCTCCAGGGCGACGAGGCCGGGCAGGGTCTTGCCCTCCAGGTATTCGAGGCTGGCGCCGCCACCGGTCGAGATGTGCGAGAACCCGTCCTCGGGGAGGCCGAGCTGTCGTACGGCGGCGGCGGAGTCACCGCCCCCGACAACCGTGAAGGCCTCCGACCGGATCAACGCCTCGGCGACCGCGCGGGTTCCCTCGGAGAACGCCTCGAACTCGAAGACCCCCATCGGGCCGTTCCAGAACACCGTCCTGGCGGCGGCGAGCTTCGTGGCGAACAGCTCGCGACTGCGCGGACCGATGTCCAGGCCCTGCCGGTCGGCCGGGATCGCGGTGGCGTCGACGACCTCGTGGTCTGCGTCCTCGGCGAAGTGCGTTGCGGCCAGCACGTCGACCGGCAGGACGATCTCAACGCCGCGCTTGATCGCCTCGTTCAGGAAGTCGCGCACCTGGTCGAGCTGGTCGCGCTGCAGCAGCGACTGACCGACCTCGTGGCCCTGGGCGGCCAGGAAGGTGTAGGCCATGCCGCCGCCGATGAGCAGCCGGTCCACCTTGGTGAGCAGATTGCCGATGACGCCGAGCTTGTCGGAGACCTTGGCGCCGCCGAGCACCACGGCGTACGGCCTCGCGGGGTTCTCGGTCAGCTTCTTGAGGACCTCGACCTCGGCCAGGACGAGCTTGCCCGCCGCGTGCGGCAGGAGCAGCGGCACGTCGTAGACGCTGGCGTGCTTGCGGTGGACCGCGCCGAAGCCGTCGCCGACGTAGAGCTCACCGAAGGCGGCCAGCTTCTCGGCGAAGGCGGCGCGCACCGCGTCGTCCTTGGACTCCTCGCCGGGCTCGAAGCGCAGGTTCTCCAGCAGGGCCACCTGGCCGTCCTGAAGGCCCTCCACGGTGACCTGCGCCGACTGCCCGACCACATCGGCCGCGAAGGCGACATCGGCGCCCAGCAGCTCGCTAAGACGCCTGGCGACGGGCGCCAGAGAGTACTTCGGGTTGGGTTCACCCTTCGGACGCCCCAGATGGGCACAGGCGATCACGCGCGCGCCCTTGCCGGCGAGCTCCTTGATCGTCGGAACCGAGGCCCGGATGCGGCCGTCATCGGTGATGACGTCCCCGTCGAGGGGGACGTTGAGGTCGACGCGCACCAGGACGCGCCGACCCTTCACGTCGAACTCAGACAGATCCTTCATCAGAGGTCGGCGCCGACCAGCTCGATGAGGTCGACGAGACGGTTGGAGTAACCCCACTCGTTGTCGTACCAGCCGACGACCTTGACCTGGTTGCCGATCACCTTGGTCAGACCCGCGTCGAAGATGCAGGAGGACGGGTCGGTGACGATGTCGGAGGAGACGATCGGGTCCTCGGTGTAGGTCAGGTAGCCCTTGAGCGCGCCGTCGGCGGCGGCCTTGAGGGCGGCGTTGACCTCCTCGACGGTGGTCTCACGGCTGACGTCGACGGTCAGGTCGGTGGCCGAGCCGGTGGGGATCGGCACGCGCAGCGCGAAGCCGTCGAGCTTGCCCTTCAGCTCGGGCAGCACCAGGCCGATGGCCTTGGCCGCGCCGGTCGAGGTCGGCACGATGTTCAGCGCGGCGGCGCGGGCACGGCGCAGGTCGCTGTGCGGGCCGTCCTGCAGGTTCTGGTCCTGCGTGTAGGCGTGGATCGTGGTCATCAGGCCCTTCTCGATGCCGAAGGTGTCGTTGATGACCTTGGCCATGGGAGCCAGACAGTTGGTGGTGCACGACGCGTTGGAGATGATCGTGTGGTTGGCCGGGTCGTACTTGTCGTGGTTGACGCCCATCACGATGGTGACGTCCTCGTTCTTGGCCGGAGCCGAGATGATGACCTTCTTCGCGCCGTTCTCGGCGTGCACCCTGGCCTTGTTGGCGTCGGTGAAGAAGCCCGTCGACTCGACCACGACGTCCACCCCCAGGTCGCCCCAGGGAAGCTTGGCGGGGTCGCGCTCGGCGAAGGCCTTGATCGCCTTGCCGTCCACGATGATCTCGTCGGCGGTGCTCTTCACCTCGTACGGCAGGCGGCCGAGGATGCTGTCGTACTTGAGCAGGTGGGCGAGCGTGGCGTTGTCGGTCAGGTCGTTGACCGCAACGATCTCGATGTCCTTGCCGCTGGCAGCGACCGCACGCCAGAAGTTGCGGCCGATGCGGCCGAATCCGTTGACGCCTACGCGGATGCTCACGGTGCCGATCTCCTCGTACGTCGTGCGCCGGTCCACCGGACCGGCGACTAGGGCGGGCTGAAACCTCAACCACGAACCTTATCGGACCCAAATTGGTTTAGACCACTTGCGGGGTCAGGTCTGTTCTCCTTCATCCCATGTGTAGGTATCGCACCATTCAAGCGAAGTGCCCGGCTTGTCACTGTAAATATGCGTAACACCATGATGACCTGCTATGACACGTTCAAATTCGCGGACGCGGAGACCGCCCGGGGCACGCGCCCGCGCTGGACGGCCGTGCACGAGCCTCGGGCGCGCGTGAACCCGGGCGCGCGCGAATCCCGGGACACGGGCGGGTCCCGGGCATCTGCGTGAGGCGCGGCCGAGCGGAAGGAACAGCCGCGGGCGCCGGTTACGGCGCCAGCATGTCCACCGTGAGGTTCGCCTCGGTGTTGGGGATGCCGATGTCCTGGGCACGCTTGTCGGCCATCGCGAGCAGGCGGCGGATGCGTCCCGCGATGGCGTCCTTGGTCAGCGGCGGGTCGGCGAGCTGGCCGAGCTCCTCCAGGGACGCCTGCTTGTGCTCGACCCGCAGACGGCCCGCGATCACCAGATGCTCGGGGGCCTCCTCGCCGAGAATCTCCAGGGCCCGCTGCACCCTGGCCCCCGCCGCGACCGCGGCACGGGCGGAGCGCCGCAGGTTGGCGTCATCGAAGTTGGCCAGCCGGTTGGCCGTCGCCCGCACCTCGCGGCGCATCCGCCGCTCCTCCCAGGCCAGCACGCTGTCGTGGGCGCCGAGCCGGGTCAGCAGCGCGCTGATCGCGTCACCGTCGCGGACCACGACGCGGTCGACCCCCCGCACCTCACGGGCCTTGGCATGGATCTTCAGCCGTCTCGCCGAGCCGACCAGGGCGAGCGCCGCCTCCGGGCCGGGGCAGGTGACCTCCAGCGACATGGAACGGCCAGGCTCGGTGAGCGAGCCGTGCGCCAGGAATGCGCCCCGCCAGGCGGCCTCGGCGTCGCAGGTCGCCCCCGCGACCACCTGACGCGGCAGGCCGCGGACCGGACGGCCGTGATTGTCGATCAGCCCGGTCTGGCGAGCCAGCGCCTCCCCGTCGCGGTAGACCCTGACCACGTAGCGTGAGCCCTTGCGCAGCCCCGCGGGAGCCAGGACGAGCACCTCCGCCTTATGTCCGAACACCTCGCCGATGTCCTTGATGAGCCTTCTGGCGGTGACATTGGTGTCCAGCTCCGCCTCGATCACGATCCGCCCGCCCACCAGGTGCAGCCCGCTCGCGAACCGCAGCAGCGTCGACACCTCGGCCTTACGGCAGCAAGGCTTCAGGACCGGCAAGCGGCTCAGCTCGTCCTTCACCACACCCGTCATCGCCATGCGCGTTCGTCCTCCCCCATACAGACCTCATGCGGCCCGAGAAACCAGGCTCACAGAAGTTTCTCGCACTCCTGAGCACCGCTGACCAGGATCAACGCTTCTCACGGAAAATCTCGTCCAGGACGGAGGCAAGACGTTGCGCATCATGCCGCGGCGAGCCGTCCTCGTCGGCCACCGAGGCCAGAACGAGCCGGCCGCCCAGCTCGGCCGCGGCCTTCTCCAGCTCCTCCCCGTCCTCGGCCACGCCGGTGTCGGCGAGCACCACGTCGATCTCCAGGGAGGGGGCGTGCTGCCGCAGCACCTCCAGGTGCTTCTGCGGTGAGAAACCATCGGTCTCCCCCGGCTGCGGGGCCAGATTGAGCGCGACCAGGCGGCGCGCCCCGGTGCGGTGCAGGGCGTCGGCCAGCTCGGGCACCTTGAGGTGGGGCAGCACGCTGGTGAACCACGAGCCGGGCCCGAACACCACCCAGTCGGCCTCGAGCACCGCCTGGACCGCCTCGGGGCAGGCGGGCGGGTCCTCGGGCAGCAACGAGATGGCGCGGACCCTGCCGGGAGTGAGCGCGCAGGCCACCTGGCCGTACACGGTGCTCACCTGCCCTTCCATCTCGACCTCGGCGGCGATGTCGAGCGGCACCGAGGACATCGGCAGGACCCGCCCGTGCGCGCCGAGCAGGCGCCCGACCCAGTCGAGCCCGGCGACCGTGTCACCGAGACGCTCCCACAGGGCGACGATCAGGAGGTTTCCGACCGCGTGCCCGTGCAGGTCACCCTCGCTGCGGAACCGGTGCTGGACGACCTCGCTCCAGGTCCGCCCCCACTCGTCGTCACCGCACAGCGCGGCCAGAGCCATCCGCAGGTCGCCGGGAGGCAGCACACCGAGCTCACGGCGGAGCCGCCCGCTCGATCCGCCGTCGTCGGCCACGGTGACCACGGCCGTCAGCTCGGAGGTGACCCTGCGCAACGCGGAGAGTGAGGCGTACAGTCCGTGTCCGCCGCCCAGTGCGACGACTTTGAGATCCTCGCTCACTCCCGGCCCACATCCCTGTGGCTCACCTGCACCTCCATGCCTCCCCGATCTCGCAATCGGCCGCCGATCTGCTCGGCCATGGCGACGCTGCGATGCTTGCCGCCGGTGCAGCCGACGGCGAGCGTGGCGTAGCCCTTGCCCTCGCGGGTGTAACCGGCCGCGATGATGCCGACCACCTCGTCGTAGGCGTCGAGGAGCTCCTTCGCACCCGCCTGGTTGAGGACGTAGTCGCGCACGGGGGCGTCGAGGCCGTTCATCGGGCGGAGCTCGGGAACCCAGTGGGGGTTGGGCAGGAAGCGGCAATCGACGACCAGGTCGGCATCGACGGGCAGGCCGTACTTGTAGCCGAAGGAGACCACGTTGACTCGCAGCCCGGGCCGGTCCTCACCGCCGAAGAAGGCGACGATCTTGCCTCGGAGCTCGTGGACGTTGAGGTTGGAGGTGTCGATGACCAGGTCGGCGTTGGCACGGACCTCACGCAGGATGCCGCGCTCCCTGGCGATCCCGTCGACCAGCCTGCCGTCTCCCTGCAGCGGATGCGGGCGGCGGACGTTCTCGAACCTGCGGACCAGCTCCTCGTCGCTGGCCTCGAGGAACACCACGCGCACCGCGACGCCGCGCCCGTCCAGCTCCTCGATCGCGGCATTGAGGTCGGTGGTGAAGGCCAGGCTGCGCACGTCGACCACCGCCGCCACCTTGTCGGCGGCCAGCTTGACCCGTCCGGCCTCCTCCGCCATGGCGAACAGCAGGCCTGGAGGCAGGTTGTCGATGACGAACCAGCCCAGATCCTCTAGGGCCTTGGCCGCGGTGCTCCGTCCCGCCCCCGACATGCCGGTGACGATGACGAACGCGGGTTCTCTTTCGTTCATGGGTTCTCCCCCTTCAACGCCGACACAATCGTCTCGGCCGTAGCGGGGCCGATCCCGGGAACCTCGCAGATCTGGGCAGCGGTCGCCTCCCGCAGCCGCTTCACGGATCCGAAATGTTTGATCAGGGCCTGCCTGCGGGCCGGGCCGAGCCCGGGAACCTCGTCCAGGGCGCTTTCCTTGACGCTCTTCGACCGCTTCGACCGATGGTAGGTGATGGCGAACCGATGGGCCTCGTCACGCACACGCTGGAGGAGGTAAAGAGCCTCGCTCGACCGGGGCAGGATCGCGGGCAGGTCCTCTCCGGGGAGCCAGACCTCCTCCAGCCTCTTGGCGAGGCCGCAGACCGCCACATCGTCAACGCCCAGCTCGTCCAGCGCCCGCTGGGCGGCGGCCGCCTGCGCGGGGCCACCGTCCACCACGACCAGGTTGGGTGGGTATGCGAACTTACGGGGCCTGCCGGTCTCCGGATCGATGCCCGGCTCGGCGTCCGTGTCCGTGATCGTCCTGGCACCGGCGTCCACCGCCGCCCCGAAGCCCGTCATCCCGATGCCCGCGCCGAGTTCCGCCGCCCCGCCTCCCGGGCCCGGCCCCACCTCGGTGTCGAGCTCCCCGGTGGCCGAGCGCTCCTCCAGGTAACGTTTGAAGCGGCGCGAGATCACCTCGTATATCGAGGCGACGTCGCCCTCCGTGGAGTTGACGGAGAACCTGCGGTACTCGCTCTTGCGGGCCAGGCCGTCCTCGAACACCACCATGGAGGCGACCACGTTGGTGCCCTGCGTGTGGGAGACGTCGTAGCACTCGATCCGTAGCGGCGCCTGGTCCAGCCCGAGCGCGTCGGCGACCTCCTGCAGCGCCTTGCTCCGCGCGGTCAGGTCGCTGGCCCGCTTGAGCTTGTGCTGGTTGAGGGCCTCCCTGGCGTTGCGCTCCACGGTCTCCATCAGCGCCTTCTTGTCACCGCGCTGCGGCACACGGATCTCGACCCTGGCCCTGCGGTGCTCGCTGAGCAACTCGGCGACCGCCTCGGCGTCGGGCGGCAGGGCGGGCACCAGCACCTCCCTGGGCAGCGCCTCCGGGGTCGCCTCGCCGTACATCTGCAGCAGGAACTGCTCGACCAGCTCGCCGGGCCCGGCGTCCTCGACCTTGTCGACCACCCACCCGCGCTGGCCCTTGATGCGCCCGGCCCGCACGTAGAAGACCTGAACCGCCGCCTCAAGCGGATCCTCGACCAGCGCGACCACGTCACAATCGGTGTTGTCCGCCAGCACCACCGCTTGCTTCTCCATCGCCCGCTGCAGCGCCTGGACGTCGTCGCGCAGCCTGGCCGCCCGTTCGTACTCCTGCTCGGCGGCGGCCTGGCGCATCTCGCGCTCGAGGCGCTTGGTGAACCGGCCCGTGTTGCCCGCCATGAAGTCGCAGAAGTCGTCCGCCAGCGCCCGGTGCTCCTCGGCGGTGATCCGGCTGACACAGGGCGCAGAGCACTTGTCGATGTAGCCCAGCAGGCAGGGCCGGTCGATCTGGGCGGCACGCCGGAAAACTCCGGCCGAGCAGCTCCTGATCGGGAACACCCGCAGCAGGAGGTCGACCGTCTCCCTGATCGCCCAGGCATGTGAGTAGGGACCGAAGTAGCGGGTGCCCTTGCGCTTTGCCCCGCGCAGCACCTGGACCCTGGGGAACTCCTCCCCCATGGTGACCGCAAGGTAGGGATAGGACTTGTCGTCGCGGTATTTGACGTTGAACCGGGGGTCGTACTCCTTGATCCAGGAGTATTCGAGCTGAAGTGCCTCGACCTCGGTGCCGACGACCGTCCAGTCGACGTCCGCGGCGGTCGTGAGCATGGTCTGGGTGCGTGGATGCAGCCCGGCGAAGTCCGCGAAGTAGGAGTTCAGTCGCTGGCGCAGGCTCTTGGCCTTGCCCACGTAGATGACCCTGCCCCCGGCATCCCTGAACCTGTAGACACCGGGGGACTCGGGAATCGACCCCGGCTTAGGCCGGAAACTCGCCGGACCACCCATAGATCTCGCCACATTCGAAAGCCTATCGGCCTTCACCGACAGGATCCCTTCCCCCGAGGCCCCTTGTCCGGCCCGGTATCGGGCCTCACGCCCGGGAACCGGAGGAGCCCGTCAGTCAACCCCGGCCGGCCTGGCTCGCGGAGCCGGGGAGCGCTCCGCGGGCCGTCCGTGCCGGACCGCCGACGCCGTGCCCCCGGTGCAGGCGGTGCTCAGCCGAGCGTGATGGAGTCGCCCTCGACCTTGATCGTCTTCTCGGGGAGGGGCTTGTTGGCCGGGCCGTTGGCGACGGAGCCGTCCGTGATGTTGAACTTGCTCCCGTGACAGGGGCAGTTGATCGTTCCGCCGGAGATGCTCGCCACGTCGCATCCCTGATGCGTGCAGACGGAGGAGAACGCCTTGAACTCCCCGGCCTTCGGCTGGGTCACCACGATCTTCTCCGCCTTGAAGATCTTGCCGCCCCCCTCGGGGATGTCGGCGGTCTTGGCCAGAGTACCTGCCCCTGAGCCCGCGTCCGTACCCGCATCCGCCCCGGGAGCGGACGGGGCCGACGAGGACGTGCCCGCCGTGGTCGGCTCACCGTAGCCGCCGCACGCGGTCAGCAAAGCCGCCACTCCCACGCCCCCCGCGCCCAGCACCACCGCGCGACGTGTCGTCTCTGTCATGGTCACCCCTCCAGTGTCCTTTTTCAGCCACAGCCGGCGTACCGGCGCCGGTTCAGCATGACGTACTCGGCGTTAGGGGACTGTGAAGAATTACGCACGCGGAAGATTTCCATCACATCACGATGCGTGGCTCAGAGCATGACGATACCGTCGCCGTCGACTTTCAGGGCGTACTCGGCCAGCGGGGCCTCGGCCGGCCCCTTGAGGCACCTGCCGGAGTCAGCGGCGAACTCGCTGCCGTGACAGGGGCAGTGGATGACGCCGTCCGCGATCCGTCCGACCGCACAGCCCCTGTGGGGGCAGGTCGCGGTGAACGCCTTGAACACCCCTGCCGCAGGCTGGGTGATGACGATCTTCCACTTGCCGATGACCTTGCCGCCCCCCACGGGGATCTCGGCGGTCCGCGCGATGACCTTCCCCTTGACGCCCGGCGGCACGATGGCAGGTCCCGGCTCCCCCGCCGCGCATCCGGTGAGCGCCGCTCCGCACGCCATCACGGCCGCGGCGCCGATCACATGCCTGCGCGTGGGCATGGCGAAGTCGTCACTGATGCTCATTACGGCCCTTCCGCAACGTCGCCCGCCGGAGGCGGGCACCCTCGTCAAGGGTATTGACGAGGGTGCCCGCCCCGAATGTCAGCTCCCCAGGATCTTGCGCAGGAAGCGCCCGGTGTGACTGGCATCGACCAGGGCGACCTCCTCCGGCGTACCGGTAGCCAGCACGGTGCCGCCCCTTGAGCCGCCCTCCGGCCCCATGTCGATCAGCCAGTCGGCGGTCTTGATCACGTCGAGGTTGTGCTCGATGACGATGACCGTGTTGCCGCCGTCCACCAGCTTGCCCAGCACGCCAAGCAGCCGCCTGATGTCCTCGAAGTGCAGGCCGGTGGTCGGCTCGTCCAGCACGTAGATGGTCCTGCCCGTTGAGCGGCGCTGCAGCTCGGAGGCGAGCTTGACGCGCTGTGCCTCGCCGCCCGACAGGGTGGTCGCGGGCTGGCCGAGGCGGACGTAGCCCAGGCCGACGTCATTGAGGGTCTTGAGGTAGCGCTTGATGGACGGGATGGCGTCGAAGAAGCCCAGCGCCTCCTCGATCGGCATGTCGAGCACCTCGGAGATCGTCTTGCCCTTGTAGTGGACCTCCAGGGTCTCCCTGTTGTATCGCGCCCCGTGACAGACCTCGCACGGCACGTACACGTCCGGCAGGAAGTTCATCTCGATCTTGATGGTGCCGTCGCCGGAGCAGGCCTCACAGCGACCGCCCTTGACGTTGAAGCTGAACCGGCCCTTCTGGTATCCGCGGACCTTGGCCTCGGTGGTCTGCGCGAACAGGTCGCGCACCTTGTCGAAGACGCCGGTGTAGGTTGCCGGGTTCGAGCGCGGGGTACGGCCGATCGGCGACTGGTCCACGTGCACGACCTTGTCGACGAGGTCCATGCCGTTGACCCGCGCATGGCGGCCGGGAACGGTGCGCGCGCCGTTCAGCTCCTTGGCCAGGGCGTTGTAGAGGATGTCGTTGACGAGCGTGGACTTGCCCGACCCCGAGACACCGGTGACCGCGGTGAACAGCCCGAGGGGGAACTCGACGTCGACACCCTTGAGGTTGTGCTCGCGCGCTCCCTTCACGGTGATCTGCCGCTTCCTGTCACGCTTGCGGCGGTTAGCGGGAATGGCGATGTTCCTGCGGCCCGACAGATAGGCACCGGTCATCGACTCCTCGCAGGCCAGCAGCTCGTCCACGGTGCCGGAGACCACGACCTGGCCGCCGTGCTCGCCCGCGCCGGGACCGATGTCGACCACCCAATCGGCGGCGGCGATGGTGTCCTCGTCATGCTCGACCACGATGAGCGTGTTGCCCATGTCACGCAGCCTGATCAGGGTCTCCAGCAGCCGCTGGTTGTCGCGCTGGTGCAGGCCGATGGACGGCTCGTCGAGCACGTAGAGCACGCCGACGAGCCCCGAACCGATCTGGGTGGCCAGGCGGATGCGCTGCGCCTCGCCACCGGCGAGGGTCCCCGAGGCGCGGTCCATGGTCAGGTAGTCGAGGCCGACGTCGAGCAGGAAGCCCATCCGGGCGTTGATCTCTTTGACCACCCGCTCGGCGATCTGCATGTCCCGGTCGGACAGGGTGAGCCCGGCGAGGAACCTGGCGCAGTCACCGATCGACATCGCCGAGACGTCGGCGATCGAGCGGCCGTCGACCGTGACGGCCAGCGAGACCGGCTTGAGCCTGGCCCCCCCGCAGGCCGGGCAGGGGATCTCCCGCATGTAGCCTTCGTACTTCTCCCGCATGCCGTCGCTCTCGGACTCGGCATGACGGCGCTGCACCCAGGGGATGACCCCCTCGAAGGTGGTGTAGTAAGAGCGCTGGCGGCCGTAGCGGTTGCTGTAGCGGACGTGGACCTGCTCGTCGTGACCGTAGAGCAGCGCCTTCTGGGCCTTCTTCGGGAGCTTCTCCCACGGCGTGTCGAGCTTGAACCCCGTCGCCAGGCCGAGCGCCTCGATGAGGCGGACGAAGTAGTCGCTGGTGTGCCCGCCCGCCCATGGGGAGATGGCGCCGTCGTCCAGGGTCTTCTCCGGGTCGGGCACGACGAGCTCGGGGTCGACCTCCATCCGCACCCCGAGGCCCGTGCACTCGGGACAGGCACCGAAGGGCGAGTTGAAGGAGAACGAGCGGGGCTCCAGCTCCTCGAACGACAGGTCGTCGTAGGGGCAGTAGAGGTGCTCGGAGTAGAAGCGCTCCCGGTTCGGGTCGTTCTCCGGAAGATCGACGAACTCCAGCGTGATCGTGCCGCCGGACAGTTGCAGGGCGGTCTCGACCGAGCCGGTCAGGCGGCTGCGCGAGCCCTCCTTCACCGCGAGCCGGTCGACGATCACCTCGATGTCGTGCTTCTCCTGCTTCTTCAGCGTCGGTGGCTCGTCGAGGCGGACCACCGTGCCGTCGACGCGGGCCCGGGCGAAGCCCTTGGCCTGGAGCTGGCCGAACAGTTCGGCGTACTCTCCCTTGCGTCCGCGGACGACCGGGGCGAGCACCTGGAACCGGGTGCCCTCCTCAAGCTCCATCACCCGGTCGACGATCTGCTCCGGGCTCTGCCTGGCGATCGGGCGGGCGCACTGGGGGCAGTGCGGTTTTCCGATGCGCGCCCACAACAGCCTGAGGTAGTCGTAGACCTCGGTGATCGTGCCGACGGTCGAGCGCGGGTTGCGGCTCGTCGACTTCTGGTCGATCGAGACCGCAGGCGAGAGCCCTTCGATGAAGTCGACGTCCGGCTTGTCCATCTGCCCGAGGAACTGCCTGGCGTAGGCCGACAACGACTCGACATAGCGGCGCTGCCCCTCGGCGAAGATGGTGTCGAAGGCCAGGCTCGACTTGCCGGAGCCTGACAGTCCGGTGAAGACGATCAGAGAGTCTCGCGGCAGGTCGAGCGAGACGTCCTTGAGGTTGTGTTCACGTGCGCCACGCACGATGAGGCGGTCAGCCACTGCGATCCCGACGTCGGTGTGAAGGTTGAGAAGCGGTCGCGGGAAGACTAGCCACGGGGTCCGACAAATTTTCGGAGCAACGTCTGGGGGCCGGTGGTTTCCCCGCCCTCACCAGATTACGGCCTTCCCAGGGGCCCTACAGGCCGCTCGTGGTTTCAACCATGTGAACACCCCCGTTTATGCCCTGGCCGGATGCCCTTCCCAGGTGATGGAGTGTGAGGATGGATGTCACAGACGCGCTCCAGGCCGAGCTGACCGCCTCGAACGACCGCCTTCTCGCCACCGCGGCCAAGCTGACCGACGCCGACGTCGCGTCCGCCTCCCGGCTGCCCGGCTGGAGCAGGGGACACGTCCTGACCCACCTCGCCCGCAACGCCGACAGCCTCGTCAACCTGCTTACCTGGGCCAGGACGGGCGTGGAGACCCCGCAGTACCCCGACCCCGGCAAACGCGACGCGGAGATCGAGGCGGGAGCGGGCAGGTCGGCGAAGGAGCAGCTGACCGATCTGGAGAACAGCGCGGCCCGGATGGCCGAGGCGATCGCCACCCTGCCCTCCGCCCGCTGGTCGGCGGCGGTCAGCGGCACGCGCCCACCCATCCATCCCGCCTGGTACGTGCTGGCGCGCCGCCTGCGCGAGGTCGAGGTGCACCACGCGGACCTGGGAACGGGCTACGAGCCCGCCGACTGGCCGGAGACCTTCGTCCGCAGAGAGCTGCACGATGCGATGGTGTGCTGGCCGCGCGACTCGGGAACGGTCAGCGAGATCGTGGTCGAGGAGGTCAAGGACGGTGAGAAGCATCACCAGGTCTGGCGGGAGCTCGGTTCGGGGCCGGTGGTGCAGGGTGACGCGTGGAGCCTGCTGGGCTGGTTGACCGGCCGCTCACCGGGGGCCGGGCTTAGGGTGATGCCGGAGGGGGCCGCGGGCAACCAGCCTGCGGGCACGGGGCACCTGCCCGCACCGCCGCCGTGGCCCGCGTTGTCCGCTCCCTCCGGTCTTCCCGCGAACCCGCCAGAGGAGTATCCATGACATACACCGGCGACGTGCAGGTCGGCGGCCCGGCCGACGTGCGCGAGCTGCCCGCCCTGACGATCTCCAAGCTGGCGGTCGGCCCGTTCGACAACAACGCCTACCTGGTGCGGTGCAACCAGACCGGCGACGGCGTGCTCATCGACGCCGCCGCAGAGGCGGAGCGGCTGCTGTCGCTCGTCGGTGACCGGCCGATCAGCAAGATCGTCACCACCCACCAGCACCGCGACCACTGGCAGGCCCTTGAGCAGGTCGCGGGCGCGACGGGCGCGACGATCGTGGCGCACCCGCTCGACGCAGCCGCGCTACCGGTGGCGGTTGACCTGAAGGTCGAGCACGGCGACGGGATCACCGTTGGCGCGGTCACCCTGGAAGTGATCCACCTACGCGGGCACACGCCCGGCTCGATCGCCCTGCACCATGCCGGTCACCTGTTCACCGGCGACTCGCTCTTCCCCGGCGGCGTCGGCAACACCAACAAGGACCCGGAACGGTTCACCCAGCTGTTCACGGACGTGTCGGAACGGATCTTCGGCCGGCTACCCGACGAGACCTGGGTCTATCCGGGGCACGGCAGGGACACCACGCTGGGCGCCGAGCGTCCGTCTCTTCCGGAGTGGCGCGAGCGCGGCTGGTGATCGCCGGGAACGCCGTCGCCCGGGGATCGTGATCACGATCCCCGGGCGACGGCCCGGTTCCATGCCCTCCAGGACCTGCCGGAGGTCAGCAGGAGGAGAGGCTCTCGGCTTCCTTACGCTCCTTGCGCTTCTCCCGCTTGAACATAAGCACCCGCAGCGGGATGGCGGAGACCATGGCGATCTGCATGATGGCACCGACCTTGATCAGCGTGTCCCCGCCCGCCAGGCCCGCGGCCCAGATGGTCAGACAGGCGACGTTGATCATCATCCAGGCCAGGACGGCGGCGGCCAGGTTGCCCTTGGGCTTGGGATATTCGATCCGGCTGACCATGAGGTAGGCAACGCCGAAGACCGGCAGCACGGTCCAGACCGACGGCGCGAACAGCAGCACGAGCGCGACCACGGTCATGGCACCCATCGGAATGGGCAACCCCATGAAGTCACCGCTCTTGGTCTTCACACAGGCGAACCTGGCGAGCCGGATGACGCCTGCCAGCAGCACGGACGCCGCGGCGACCATCACCAGCGGGAACGGGATCTGCGGATTGAACCCGGCCCAGATGACCACCATGAAGGCGGGGGCGAAGCCGAAGCTGATCACATCAGCCAGGTTGTCCAGCTCCGCGCCCATGGCCGAGGCGCGGAACTTACGTGCCACCAGGCCATCGAACAGGTCGCAGGTGGCGCCGATCAGCAGCAGCACCACGGCGGTGCCGAAGAAGCGGGGATCTGCAGCGAAGGGCTTGTGCTCCTGCAGCGCGCGGATCGCCGACCAGGCGAGCACGCAGACGGACAGGAAACCGCACAGCGCGTTGCCGAGCGAGAGGGAGTCGGCCGCGGAAAGCCGGAACGCCTTGCCCACCGGCCCCCGGGGCTCGTCGTCCGTCTCGTCCAGAGGCCAGCTGGCGTCAGCCGTGGTCAAGACCGGTCACCCCCGCGACGGTTCGCTGGCCGACCGAAACGGCGGGCTCGATCCCCTCAGGCAGGTAGACGTCGACTCGGGAACCGAGCCGGATGAGCCCGATCCGCTCGGCCCTGGTCACCTTGGCGCCCACGGTCAGGTAGGGGATGATGCGCCGCGCGACCGCGCCGGCGATCTGGACCAGCTCAATGTCGCCGAGCTCAGTCTCGAAGTGCCACACCACCCGCTCGTTCTTGTCGCTGTCCTTGTTGAAAGCGGGGACGAACCCTCCCGCGACGTGCTCAATCGAGGTCACCGTACCGGTCAGGGGAGCACGGTTGACATGCACGTCGAGCGGGCTCATGAAAATGGCCACGCGAGTGCGGCCGTCCGGCCACGGATCGATGCTCTGCACCACGCCGTCCGCGGGCGACAGGATCCTCGCCGGGCCCGGAGCGCGCTCGGGGTCCCGGAAGAACCAGAGCATGCCGCCGGCGAGCGCGGTAAGCGGCGCCGCCGCCAACGCCCAGCGCCGGTCACGGCGGCTGAGCAGCGAGGTCACGGTGGCGGCGGCCACGGTCGGAAGCAACCACGGGGAGACGCCACGTGCCAGCCGTACACGGCCCGGCTGGTGGCTTACTGAATCGTGGGACACAGGGAACCTTTTGTGATGTCTTGCGGCATTAGACCGGTATGTCTGCCCGCCCTGGGGCAGGATGCTACCCATCTCTCAGCCCATATACGGCGTAACGAGACAAGCAAAGCGCGTCCCGCGCCAATCCGCTAGCCCTGCTCGGCGCTCGCGGAGGTGGTGATTTGCTTGCCTTCACGTCCGTCACGACGGGCCTTGATCAGGCTGGCCCCAACAGTGATCACCATGGTGACGCCGATGACCGACAGCGACAGCCAGATGGGCACCTCGGGCGCCCAGGACACGCCACTGGAATGCAGCGCCTCAGCAATCAGCTTAACCCCGATGAAGGCGAGGATGAACGCGAGCCCGTAGCTGAGATAGGCCAGCCGCTGCAGCAGATCGCCCAGCAGGAAGTAGAGCTGACGCAGGCCCATCAGGGCGAACGCGTTGGCGGTGAAGACGATGAAGGCGTCGGTCGTCAGGCCGAAGATGGCCGGAATCGAGTCGAGCGCGAACAGCAGGTCCGTGGTGCCGATGGCGAGCATCACGATGAGCAGCGGGGTGACCATGCGCCTGCCGTCGATCTTGACGACGACCCGGGAACCCACGTAGTCGTCGGTGTGCGGCAGCACCTTGCGGGCCCAGCGCAGGACCGCGTTCTCCTTGACCTCCTCCTCGTCGTCCTGACCGTGCTGGCGGATCATCTGCACCGCGGTGTAGAGGAGGAACAGGCCGAAGACGTAGAACAGCCAGCTGAAGCTCGACAGCGCGGCGGCGCCGAGGGCGATGAAGCCGCCCCGCATGACCAGGGCCATCAGGATGCCGACCAGCAGCACCTTGTGCTGGTGGACCTTCGGCACCGCGAAACGGGTCATGATGACGTAGAAGACGAAAAGGTTGTCGACGCTCAAGCTGTATTCGGTCAGATAGCCCGCGAAGAACTGGCCCGCGGAAGTCGCCCCGGCGAAGATCCACAACACCACACCGAAGATCACCGCGAGCGTCACATAGAAACCGACCCAGAAACTGGCCTGCCGCGCGGAGAACTCCCGCGGCTCACCTCGATCGACGATCCAGAGGTCAAAGGCCAGAACGACCAGCAAACCACCAATGACGGCGATCCAAGCCCATACGGGAATAGTCACAACAAAACCTCCGGCGGCGCGTACGACTGACTGCCGGAGGTCTCTCCCGCCCGCGCTCAACCGAGCACGAACCGACAGCCCCGGGGGCCTCGTGGAGTGAGGCAACACCGTGATGACGAGACTGTCACGAAGGGATACTCCCCCCCTAACCAAGCCAGTATAGACGTGGGGCTTGGCTGCGCCTAATTCAACAGCCCGCCTCAGAGGGGTGTTCCCGTTCGCTCAGCCCATTTTCCGTGACCCCTTCGGCAGGCCGTCGTAGACGGCCAGCACGGCCTCCAGCGCCTGCTCCGCGTCGGGCAGCTCCCGGCCCCGCCGTATGGCTGCCTCCCCCAAGGCCGCGGCGAGGTGGTCGTCGACGAGCACCCTTCCCACCGCGTCACGCATGGCGGCGACGTCCCCGTACGGCACCAGCAGCCCGGCATCCCCCACCATCGGCGGGATCCCACCGACCGCGGTGGCGATCACCGGCGTGCCCGCCCGCAGGGCCTCCTGCACGACGAGCGGCTGTCCCTCCCACCGGCTGGGTACCACCAGAGCCCTGGCGATCCCGAGCAGGTCCCCGATGTCGTCCCGGTTTCCGAGGAGCCGCACGGGGAGGTTCTCGCGGTCGACGCGTTCCCGCAGCGGGCCGCGTAGTGGCCCCTCCCCCGCGATCAGGAACACCGGCTCCCGTGAGGGATCCCCCTCTCCCGAGCCGGAACCGGGGCCGAAGGCGGCCGCGACGTCCAGGAGGGTCTCCAGCCCCTTCTGCTGGGCGAGCCTGGCGACCGTCAGGAGAACGGGCCGCCCGCCCGTGCCCAGCTCCGCCTCAAGCTCCCCCGCGTCGCGTCCGGAGGAGGACAGGGCGGGGGCCGGAACGACGGCGGCCTCGACGTGCCGGGCGCCCAGCCGGGTCATCCGCTCTCCCAGATCCGGCGAGACCACCAGAACCCGGTCCGCGCGGCGGGCGACGATCCGTTCGAGCAGGCCGTGGATCGCGCCGATCGCCCCGCCCGCAGTCGCGGCGTTGTGCAAGGTCACGACCAGGCCGGTGCGGGTCCCCGTCAGCGCCAGCGCGGCCAGCGCTCCGGCCCGCAGCCCGTGAGCGTGCACGGCGTGCGCCTCCCGCAGCGCCCGCAGCGCCAGCACCGCCCGCAGATCGTTCAGCGGGCGCGGCCTGTCGGAGATCGACACGGGCACGAACCGGGCCCCGAGCCGCCCGAACCCGAAAGCCTCCTCGGTGTTCGACGGCCCCGCGACGATCACTCCGCGCCCCTGGCCGGCCAGACCTCCGGCCAGCATCGCCACATGCCGTCCCACACCGCCCGCACTGGTTCCCAGGACCAGCGCGACCCGCGTCGTCGTCGGCGTCGTCGGATCAGCCATCGGCAGGACTCCCTTCCGAAGAGGACACCCGTCCGAACCGCGCCAGCAGCATCCGGGCATCCGGTCTATCGATCACCGCGGCCACGGCCGCGAACGCCGCCGAACCCGCGACCGCCGCTCCCAGCCCGACCGGAACGCACATCCACCTGGACACGTCCTGGAAGACCGTGACGACGGCCAGGCCGGCCGCGCAGGCCGCCGCGCCGCCGATGAGCGCGGCGAGCAGGCCGCGCCAGGTTCCGCGCAGCGCTGCCGTTCCCCTGGCCCTCAGCACGGCGAGCACCAGCAGCAGCCCGCCGATTGTCATACCGACGGTGCTGCCCAGTGCCAGCCGCCCGACCACGTCCACCTGCTCGCCCGCGGTGCGGGCCAGCAGGATCTGGGCCACCAATGCGACGGTCCATCCCGTGACGGAGGCGACGGCGGCCGACCTGCCCCGGCCGCAGGCGTACAGGACGCGGGCCAGGTGAAACATCAACGCGTATCCCACCAGGCCCGGCGCGAACAGGGCGACGGCCTTCGCCATCTCCGCGGGGTTCCCTCCCGGCGTGCCCTGGACGAACACCCGGGACACAGGCACGGCGACGGCCGCCATCACCCCGGCGGCGAGCCCGGTCACCAGCAGGATGACCCGGGTGGTCGAGGAGGTAAGACGGTCGAACCCGGCCAGGTCCCCGTCGCTCGCTCGGGTGGACAGCACCGGAAACGAGCTGGTGGCGACCGGCACCACGAGCACGGCGAAGGGAAGCTGGTACAGCGCCCAGGCATAGGTGTATATGCCCGTCGCCCCCGCCCCGCCCAACTCGTTGGCCAGCCGGACCACCACGGTCAGCGCGATCTGCTGCGCGATGAGCACGGCGATGCCCGCGGTCGCGAGCCGCCTGGCACGGACGGCGACCCCCGGCGGGAAGGACAACGAGGGCCGCAGCCGCAGCCGCAGCCGGGCGACCGGGCCGATCACCGTGAGCACCATCGCGGCGGCGGCAATCGTCGCGCCGAGGGAGAGCGTCAGCTGTCCCGCCGTGGTGAGGGCCGACAGGTCGTCCGCCGCCTCACCGCCGATCGGCTTGAAAACCAGATAGGAGGCGACGATGAGCAGGCTGGAGACCAGCGGCGCCAGGGCAGGGCCCAGGAAACGCCGGTGCGCCTGGAGCACGCCGTACAGGATGACGGCGAGCCCGAAAAAGATCATCCGAGGGGCGAAGACGACGAGCATGTCCGTGCCGACCTCGACGACCCGCGTCACGTCGCAGTCGCCGACGTCACCGACCAGCAGGGTGACGATCGGCCTCGCGAACGCGGCGATGAGCAGTGTCAGCGGGACCAGGGCGAGCAGCACCCAGGTCAGCAGCGCCGACGTGGTCCTGCCAACCTCGGCCCTGGCATCGGGGTCGGTTCCGGACCTTGACGCGGCCGAGGCCAGGACCGGCACCACGGTGCCGGCGAGTGCGCCCCCCGCGACCAGCTCGAAGACGATGTTGGGGACGTAGTTGGCGGTGTTGTACGCGGTGCTCAGGCAGAGGTTGCCGACGGTCTGAGACTGGACGAGATAGCGGCCGAACCCTACGATCCGGGCTGCAGCGGTCACGATCCCGATGAGGAGCGCCGCCCCGGCGACCCCCTGCCCGATCTTCCTGATCATCAGTCGGCAGGTGCCTGCTCCACGGGACGGCGGCCGAGCATGTCGATGCGGTTGAGCACCGGGTTGGCGGCGATGACCTTGGTGAAGCTGACCCGCTCTGAGGCGGCGGTCAGCGCGACCACGGTGCCGAGCACGGCGAGGCGCCCCGGCCTGCCGAGGGTGAGGGTGGCCGCCAGGCCGATGAGCGCGCCCAGGGCGTTCGCCCCCGCATCGCCCAGCATCGCCCGCTCACCGAGGTCCTCGGGCAGCAGCGCGACTGCGGCGCCGACGGGCAGCGCGGTCAGGGCGGCGGAGACCGGGTCCCGGCGGCGCAGCCCAGCCGCGAGCAGGGGGGTGCCCGCCAGCAGGCCGACCTTGATGGCCCGGCCGGGACGCAGGTCGAACAGGTTGGCCAGGTTGGCGGCGCCCGCGATGAGCGCACCGTCGACCACGACGTCCGCGGGACCCCGCGAGGTCAGGGCGGCGGCGGTGAGGCCCGTCACGCCGATGCCGAGGATCTTCACGGCGCCGCTGGTGACCTCACCCTTCGCCAGGGCGTTCAGATGTCCCCTGAAGCCCTTCGAAGACGTCGCGCCGTACAGGTCGTCGTAGGCCCCGAGGCCTCCGCTGCCGGCCACGGCCAGCAGGACGGCCGCACGGGTCCTGACGGGCAGGCCGGGAAGCACGGCCGCGGCCGCGGCGGTGCCCGCGACGAAGGCCGGTCCCTCCAGCAGGGTGATCGGCTCTCCCCTGTGGTTGGTCCTGGACCAGGTCTCCACGTCGCCGACCGGTGGTCTGCGGGTGAAGGCGGCGTAGGCTGCGCGGGCGGCCACCGCGCCGAGAACAGCGCCGGCCAGGGCTCCGAGAAGAGCGCGACGAGCCATGGGGGTCATCCTCCGGAGGTGGGCGTGGGGACGGGGGGCGCGCTGGGCTCGATACCCGAGACACCGGGGCCCATGCCGTACTGCCCCGAAGCGCCGGACAGTTGCTCTCGCAGAGCGTAGACCACCACGACCCTGCCCGCGGGCATATCGGCGTTGTCGACGGTTGAGACCTTCTCCGCCGCGAGGGTGTCCTCGCGCAGCGCGGCGATGGTCCCGCCCGCGGCACTGCTGGTCAGAGGTCCGGCCAGCACGGTTCCCCGGCCTGCCTCGTCGAGACCGGTGGCCATCGAGACGACCGCGCCCGCCTGCGAGACGGCGGCGTCACCGGTGTACGGCTCGGCGGGAGCGATCAGCACGGCCAGGTCGGCGCGTTTGGCGGGCTGCTCGGTGAAGCTGATGAGACCGCCGCGCTGGAAGGCCTCGAGGACCCCGGCCGCGATCGGGTTCGTCTTGCCCACCTGGGCAGGGTCACCGGTCACGATCGCGCCCGCGAGCACCGCGGCCGCCTTGTCATAGGGCGTGTCCTCCGTGGCGAAGGTCATGTCGACCGGCTTGGCGTCGGTGGCCAGCTTGTCGACAAGGATCGACTGGGTCGCGTCGACGTACTTGTCGGTGAGGGTGACTCGGCCGCTCACGGTGGCCCCGGACGAGGTGATCACCTGCTGCACCGCCTCGCGCATGCTCACCGAGCTGCCCGGGACCTCCACGATGACGACGCGCTCGCCCGCGAGCGCGTCACGCACGAGCCTGGGGGTGTCGGCCGTGACGAAGGCGTCGTTGGTCGCGTTCTGGCCCTGCACCCTCTTCAGCTCCGCGCGCAGCTCGTTGTTGCTCAGCCTGAGCTGGTTGGCGAGGGTCTCCGCCGTGTCGATGGCCGGTTCCTTCAGCAGGGTCGTGCCGAGCACGATGCCGACGGAGAGGGCGAGGAAGATCGCGACTATGGAGACGAGGTGATAACGGAAATCGATCACGAGAAGAGTCCGACCAACCAGAATATGAAGCCGTTCCAGACGTCGCGGACGCTGTCGAGCCAGATCTTGCCCACCGGGGAGACGATGATGGCCAGCCCCATGGTGATCAGCGTGGTGGCGACGAGCAGGAGCAGAGACGGAGTTGAGATCCGGCTGCGGTAGAGCCGGCTGACGCCCTTCGCGTCGATGAGCTTGCTCCCGACCCGCAGGCGGGTGAGGAAGGTGCTGGCCATGCCGGAACGGCCCTTGTCGAGGAACTCGACCAGCGTCGCGTGGGTGCCGACCGCGACGATCAGGTCGGCGCCCTTGTCGTCGGCGAGCAGCATGGCGATGTCCTCGCTGGTGCCGATGGCGGGGAAGACCACGGCGCTGTGGCCGAGCTGCTGGACCCGTTCGAGGCCCGGTGCCCTGCCGTCCCGGTAGGCGTGCACGACCAGCTCTGCACCGCAGGTCAGGGCCTTCGCCGAGACGGAATCGAAGTCTCCGACGATGACGTCGGGCACGTAGCCCGCCTCCATGAGCGCGTCCGCGCCGCCGTCGACCCCGATCATGACCGGGCGGTACTCCCGGATGTAGGGGCGCAGGGCAGCGATGTCCTCCTTGTAGTGGTAGCCGCGCACCACGATGAGGACGTGCCGCCCCTCCATGACGGTCCCGATGTCGGGGACCCCGACCCCGTCGATGAGAAGGTCCCGCTCACGCTTGACGTACTCCATGGTGTTGGCCGCGAACGCCTCGATCTGGACGGTCAGCCCGGCCCGCGCCTCGACCATCGCGGCCTCGACCGACTCGACCGTCTGCACATCGCCCTTGGCGACCGTCTCGTCATCGAGATAGACGACGCCCTCGTGCACCCTGACCAGGTCGCCGTCCTTGATCCGGTCGAAGACCTCGGCGGTGGCGCTGTCGACGAACGTCACGCCCGCCTCGACGAGGATCTGCGGGCCCAGGTTGGGGTAACGGCCGCTGATGCCCGCCGCGACGTTGACCACGGCCGCCGCGCCGCACGCGACAAGCGCCTCCGCGCTCACCCGGTCAACGTCGACGTGATCGATAATCGCGATTTCCCCGGCCCTGAGGCGCTTGGTCAGCCTCTTGGTCCGCCGATCGATTCTCGCCACTGCCGTCACCCCGGGAAGGTCCGTGACCTTCCTGCGGCGGAGGTAACCGTTGAGCCTACGTTGAAGCTCGTCCGTCGGCACCTTCATCACGACCATCCTGCCAGAGGGAAAGAGCAGCCGAGCCATGTGGTTGACGGCGTGTCAGATTCGTCACTGAAGATCCCCACGCGGCCCTCGCTCCCCCGAGCTATCCAAAACGGTCCTTGTTATTCCTTCTCATCCGCCGACGGCGACCGCTCATCCGCCGGTGACGGCCGCGGCCGCGCCCCGCCGGCGACGCCACCCTCTCACGCTCCGCGGGGCAGGGTGGCCGCTTCGCGCACCGTTCTCCACGCCGGTCCCTCACGGCCCTCGGTTTCGCGGCTGTTCTCAAAGGGCCTTCGCCGATGCCCTCTCCAGACGCCCCGGCCTCGCCTCTGCCGTCCCTCACGTTTCTCAGGCATCCTCCGCCACGCCTCAGACGCCCCTCACGTCCTTTTCTCGCGACGATCGTCTCGTGGGTCCCGCCCGCGGCGTCAGCCTCTCACGCACCAGGGGCCCGGGATGTCCGTCACGCCTTGTCGGCGGCGGCGATCGCCAGCAGCTCCTCCGCGTGCGCCCTGCCCAGCTCGGAGTCCTCCAGCCCGGCGAGCATACGGGAGAGTTCACGCGCCCTGCCGCCCTTGTCGAGGGCGAGCACGCCGCTGCGCACCACGCTGCCGTCGCTCGCCTTCTCCACGACGAGATGCTGGTCGGCGAAGGCCGCCACCTGGGGCAGATGAGTGACGACAATCACCTGGGCGGTGCGCGCGAGACGCGCGAGCCTGCGGCCGATCTCCACCGCCGCCTTACCTCCGACGCCCGCGTCGACCTCGTCGAAGACGAAGGTGGGAACCGGGTCGGCACCGGCGAAGACGACCTCGATGGCGAGCATGACCCGGCTCAGCTCGCCTCCCGACGCTCCCTTGTTCAGCGGCAGCGGCGGCGAGGCGGGGTGCGGGGACATACGCAGCTCCACCTCGTCGATCCCGTGGGGGCCGAAGGCGTCGGCGGCCGAGAGTGTGACGATCACCCTGGCGTGCGGCATGGCCAGCGCGGTGAGCTCCTCGGTGACGGCCTGTCCGAAGCGCTCGGCCGCGGCGCTCCTGACCCGGGTCAGCTCGGCGGCCAGCTCGGTGAGGCGTCCCGTGAGCTCCTCATGCTCGCGGGCGAGGTCGCCGATCCGTTCGTCGTCACCGTCCAGCTCGGCGACGCGCAGCGCGGCCTGCTCGGCCCATGCGAGCACGACGCCGGTGTCCTCGCCGTACTTGCGGATGAGGTGGTTGAGCACGGCCTGGCGCTCCTGCACGATCGCCAGCCGCATCGGGTCGGCCTCGACCGACTCGGCGTAAGCGGCCAGCTCGGTGGCCACATCGGAGATGAGGTACCCCGCCTCGGCGAGCCGGTCGGCGATCCCGGCCAGCATCGGGTCGAAGTCGCGCACCGCCTCAACGGCGCTGCGCGCCTGGCCGACCAGCGTGACGGCGTCCTGCAGCTCCTGCTCGCCGGACATCGGATCGCCGAGCAACGCCCTGTGCGCGGTCTCCGCCGCGCTCCTGAGGGAGTCGGCGTGCGAGAGCCGTTCCTCCTCCTCGCGCAGCTCGGTCTCCTCCCCTCGCCTGGGGTCGGCCTGCTCGACCTCCTGGAGCCCGAACCTGAGCAGGTCCGCCTCCTGAGCACGCTCCTTGGCCCTGGCGGTGAGCTCGGCCAGCTGGTCGGCGGCCTGCTTGTGCCGCTTGTATGTCTGCTCGTAGGAACGCAGCGGCTTGACCAGCTCCTCACCCGCGTAACGGTCGAGGGCGGCGCGCTGGCGCCCGGGCTGAAGCAGCCGCTGCTGGTCCATCTGGCCGTGCACGGCGACCAGATCCTCGGCCAGATAGGTGAGGGTGCCGACGGGGACGGTACGCCCGCCGAGCCAGGCCCGGCTGCGGCCCTCGGCCGAGACGGTGCGCGAGATGATCAGCTCGCCGTCCTCGACCTCACCGCCCACATCCTGCACCTGCTGGGCCACCCGGCCCGCCGGATCGACCACGAGGGTGCCTTCGACGGATGCCTTGTCCGATCCGGGACGGACGCGGGCCGGATCGGCCCTGCCGCCGAACAGCAGCCCCAGACCGGTCACAACCATGGTCTTACCCGCGCCGGTTTCCCCCGTGAGCACGGTGAATCCCGGCGAGAGCACCAGGACGGCCTCGTCGATCACACCGAGCCCTTGGATGCGGACCTCCTCGACCCTGGGTCGCACTGGTCCCTCCCGTCACATCGAATTCACCGAACATCAGTGCGGTGCGCGGGCACGATCCTACGCGTTCGGGACGGCGATCGCCCGGACGGTCTAGGGTCGCGTCCGGCCACGCCACCCTTGAACGGGGAGATCGAACTTGGCGACCAGCCGGTCAGTGAACGGCGCCCCGGTGTCCTCGACCCCGTGCAGCCGCGCGAGCCGTACGGGGAGCTCCGCCCTGCGGACCTCGACACGCGTTCCCGCGGGCAGGTCGAACCTGCGGCGCCCGTCGCACCACAGCACCGCCCCCGCCGTCGCGGGCTGGACCTCGAGCGCCAGGGCCGAGCGGGGAGAGACGACCAGCGGCCTGGCGAACAGCGCGTGAGCGCTGATCGGCACCAGCAGCATCGCCTCGACCTCGGGCCACACCACGGGGCCGCCCGCCGAGAAGGCGTAGGCGGTCGAGCCCGTCGGCGTGGCGCAGATGACCCCGTCACACCCCCAGCGCGACAGCGGCCGGCCGTCGATCTCGGCGACCACCTCGAGCATCCGCTCGCGCTTCTCCACCGTCGCCTCGTTGAGCGCCCACGTGTCGGCCAGCAATTGCCCGTTGAGGCGGGCGGTGACCTCGATGGTCATCCGCTCCTCCACGTCGTAGCGGCCCCGCACCACGGAGTCGACGGCGTCCGCGAGGTCCTCGACCTCCGCCTCGGCCAGGAAGCCGACGTGCCCGAGGTTGACACCGAGCAGCGGGACACCCGCCGGGCGGGCGAGCTCCGCGGCCCGCAGAAGGCTGCCATCGCCGCCCAGGACGATCATCATCTCGGCGTCGTGCACCGCCGCCTCGCTCGCGGGCATCACGTCGGCGCCCGTACATGCGATCGACTCGGCCTCGGCTCGCAGAACGCGGACGGTCAGCCCGGCGTCGACCAGCCTGCCGATCACCAGGCGGGCGCTGTCGACGGCCGCTCCCCGCCCGGTGTGGGCGGTGACCAGCACGGTGCGCTTGGCAGTCATTTTCCACTCTTTCGGGAGGTAGGCACTACTGAGGACCCTCCGCGACCGCGCGACCGATCTCGGCCGCGAGGTCCTCGACCGGCGGCGCGCCCTCTCCCTTGCCCAGCCAGATGACGTACTCGACGTTGCCCGACGGACCCGGCAGCGG
Source organism: Streptosporangium sp. NPDC051023 (assembly GCF_040689595.1). Lineage (NCBI taxonomy): Bacteria > Bacillati > Actinomycetota > Actinomycetes > Streptosporangiales > Streptosporangiaceae > Streptosporangium > Streptosporangium sp. NPDC051023. The sequence continues at coordinate 27,074 of NZ_JBFBCE010000094.1, forward strand.
ACTCGCGGTGACGCCCCGCACGGTCAGGCCGAGCGTCTGCGCGGCCTCAGCCACATCCTGTACGGCCTGGGCCCGTAGTGCGGGGTCCCTGACGACCCCGCCCGCGCCCACGCGTTCCCTGCCGACCTCGAATTGGGGCTTGACCAGCATCGCGAAGTCCGCCCGCTCCGCGGCGCACACGGCCAGGGCAGGCAGCACCAGGCGCAGCGAGATGAACGACAGGTCTCCGACGACCAGCGTGGGCGGCTGCCCGACCATCTCGGGTGTCAGATCCCTGACGTTGACCCGCTCCATGACGGTGACCCGCTCGTCAGTCCGCAGCGACCAGGCGAGCTGGCCGTACCCGACGTCGACGGCGAGCACGTGCGCCGCGTCGTTGCGCAACAGCACGTCGGTGAAACCTCCGGTCGAGGCTCCCGCGTCCAGGCAGCGGCGTCCGGCGACGGTCAGGCCCAGGGGGCCGAAGACCTCAAGGGCGCCGAGGAGCTTATGCGCACCCCTGGAGACGTAGTCGGGTCCCTCCGCTGCCTCGGCGACCACGATCGCGGAGGAGGTCTCCACCTGGGTCGCGGGCTTGCCCGCGGTTCTGCCGCCGACGGTGACCCGGCCCGCCTCGATGAGTTGTGCCGCCTGTTCCCGGGACCGGGCGAGGCCCCGGCGCACCAGCTCGCTGTCGAGACGCGCGCGCCGGCTCACCGGTGCTGGTCCGCGGTGCCGTCCACCGAGGCGAGCGCCTGCTCGAGGCCGGTGAACACCTCCTCGAACACACCCGCGTGCGCCGAGACAGGCATCGCGCTCAGCCGGGCGAGGCCGCCCAGCGCGGCGTCGACCCGCTCCTCGCCGATCTCCTCCGGCAGGTCCGTCATACGCCCCCTCCGGAGCTGCTCTTCGCCGACTTGGTGGTCGCACGGGAGCGCGGCACGCGAGCCGCCCCGCCCGTTGACGCCTTGACCGTATCGGAAGCCGCGGCACTCGTCGCCTTGGCGGCCCCGCCCGTGCCCACGGCCGTCCCGGCGTCCGCGAGGAAAGGCTCCCCGGCCGTCCCGCCGCACCGGGCGCTGATCCAGCGCGGACCGGTTTTCGGGTAGGCGGGGAATTCGCGAACTACCGAACATGCCTCGCTCGTTGTCACCTCGATGGGACCGGTAGCCGCCTGCGCATATCCTCGCATTACCCCGAACACCGTGGCAGAAGCCCCCTTCTCCGGCATCTCCGCGTGCTGGATCACATGCTGTGTTCATGTGGAACGCTACCGTCCGTAGAGACAAGGGTTTCGGGCCGCTCCGAACAGCAGGGCCCGGGCAGAAGGGAGCGCCAAGCGATGGCGACCGTCGACGAGTGCCGGGTGGCACTGCGCAAACTCGGCGAGCAGTTCGACGAACTCGACAAGGAGAGTCGCGCCAGGCACGTGGTCGAACGCAGCATCAGCTGTCACGTCAGCGACCTGGGCGTCACCTTCTACGGCCGCATCCATCACGGGGGGCTCGGTCCCTTTGACGACCTGCCCCCGGCCGACGGCAGGGCCGCCAACGTGAAGCTGACCATCGGCAGCGACGACCTGATCGCCCTGGTCAACGGCGAGCTGGACATGGGACGCGCGGTGTTCGGCGGCCGGGTCAAGGTCGACGCCAGCTTCGGCGACCTGCTGCGCCTGCGCAAGCTTCTTTGACATCGCACCGCCGCCACCCCGGCGGCGGTGCGCCATCCGAGGCCGGGAAACCGGCCTCACCCGGACAGGGGCACCCGGCCCGAAAGCGAGGAGCCGAGAGCGGCCTTCACCGAGTCCTCGTCCGCCCGGCCCTCACCTGCCGCCTCCCATGCCGCCGCGCAGGCCGCCCTGAGCCCGTCGACGGGGTCTCCTGCCCCTTCGAGACGGAGACGGCCCTCCTCCCAGCGTGCGATCCATCCCTCGCAGACCCAGCCGCCCTCTCCTCGCCGTGTCCGGGAGTAGGGCAGGTGCAGCGCCGACAGATCCGCGGCGACGTACGTTGGCCGGTGCCGGGGCGAGGCGGTCAGCAGGTCCAGGGGGGTCGCGACGCCCGTCAGCACGAGCAGGCTGTCCACTCCCGCGTTGGTGGCCCCCTCGATGTCGGTGTCAAGGCGGTCGCCGACGATCAGCGGACGCTTCGAACCGGTCCGCAGCATCGACTCCCGGTGCAGCGGCGGTTCCGGCTTTCCCGCGACGATCGGCTCGACCCCGGTCGCCGTGGCGATCACCCGGGTCATCGCGCCGTTGCCCGGGAGCTCCCCCCGCCCCGTCGGCATGGTCGAGTCCGCGTTCGCGGCAACGAACAAGGCTCCCTGCCGTACGGCCAGCGCCCCCTCGGACAGCAGGCCGTAGGAGAGGCTGGGAGCTATCCCCTGAACCACGGCCACCGGGTCGTCCATGGCGGTGCTGACCGGGCGCAGGCCGTGGGCGCGCAGGGCGCTCCGCAGCCCCATCCCTCCGACGACCAGCACGGCGGCGCCCGGCTCGACCCGTTCGGCCACCAGCCTCGCGGCGGCCTGGGCGGAGGTGACCACGTCGCCGGGGGAGGCGGGAGCGCCGAGCGCGCTCAGGTGCTGGGCGATCGCACCGGGGGTGCGCGAGGCGTTGTTGGTGACGTAGGCGAGCCGCACACCGCGTTCCACCGCCTGCCGCAACGCCTCGGGAGCCCCCGGTACGGCGTCGCGACCGAGGTACACCACCCCATCGAGGTCGAGGAGAAGGGTGTCATATGGGTCGATCAGCGTCTGTGTGTCCACCCGCCCATTCCATCACCCGCAAGGATCACATCCGGCGAGCGCGTAACGTCGCCCGGACGCTTCTCAACGCCGACACGTAGTGCCGCTGGTCAGGACGCATGGCAGCGGCGATCGCCAGGGGTTCCTGCGCTCCCTCCATGTCACCGGTCCGCCACAGGGCAAGGCCCAGCCCGAAATAGGCGTAATCTTCCGCCGGATTGGCGCCGATGATCCACCGGAAACTGTCGGCGGCATCGGCATACTGCCTGGAGTTGAACTGGGCACGGGCGAGCGCCTCGCGGATGCTCCGCGACTCCGGCTCGGCACCGGCGGCGCGTTCCAGCAGCGCGGCGGCAGCGGCCGGGCTGCCTTCGCCCAGCAGCTTCATTCCTCGTTGAAACCATTCGTAGACGTCCCCGACCGGAGCGCCCGTCTCGGGGTTGGGGGAATCAGACGGACCGCTACGTCCTTGGACCATACGTGAGGCCTCCTTCATCGACAGACGACAGATCTGACCGATGCCCTGACGGACCGGGGCGCCGCCGCGCCATCGAGGCGACCCCTGGACGTTTCAGGCCTTTATGGCAGCATGCCCTATATGGCGAATCCTGAACTGCCGATACCCGACGGGCTCGTGCTTCGCCCGTTCCGCGGCGTACGGTTCGCGGTCGACAATCCGGCCGAGGTGACCTCCCCCCCTTACGATCTCATCGAAGAAACCAGCGTGCGGGAACTGCTCGACTCACATCCCAACAACGTGGTGCGTCTCATCCTTCCCGGAGCTGACCGTCATCGGTACGCCGAGGCTCGGCAGATCCTGGACACCTGGCTCTCCTCCGGGGTGCTGGTCGCCGACGAGACACCCGCCCTCTACGTCTACGAGCAGGTAGGCCCCGGAGTCCTCCAGCGCGGGCTCATCGGTGACGTGGGCCTGGCAGAGCCGGAGCAGCGTGTGATCCTGCCACACGAGGACGTGATGCCGGGGCCGGTCGCCGACCGGCTGGCCCTGATGCGCGTGACCGAGGCGAACCTGGAGCCGATCTTCCTGCTCTACGAGGGCGGAGGCGGCGCCGCGACCCGTCTCGTCGACCGGATCGCCGTCTCCCTGCCACCGCTGGTCGAAACCGAGACCCTCGACGGGGTCAGGCACCGGCTGTGGGCCGTCACCGACCCCGACGAGCTCGCCTCCATCAACGCCGATCTCCGCTCCCGCCAGGCCCTCATCGCGGACGGCCACCACCGCTACGCCACCTACCTGGCCCTCCAGCGTGAGCATCACGCCACGACCGGCGCGGAAACCCCACGCACGGACACACCCGGCTCGGACGTCGCTGCCACAGGCAGCTCACCCACCCCGGACACCCCGGACACACCGCACACGAACGTCTCAGGCATCGGAGCCTCCGCCGCGGGCAGCCGCCCTTCGAGTCCCTACACCCCGGAGACGGACACTCCACGCCCGGACACGGACACCCCACGCGTGGGCATCCTGACAGCGAACCTCCCGGCAACGGGCAACTCATCAAACCCAGGCGGCTCAGCCGCGAAAACCCTGAACCCAGCCGCCTCGAACCCAGCCGCCTCGAGCCCAGCGACCTCAGGCACGGGCGTTTCAGGCACAGGCGCCTCGGGCGTGAACGCGGACGGCCGGTCGGTGGAGCCCGGCCCCTGGGACTTCGGCCTGGCGCTTCTGGTGGATTCCACCTCCTATCCACCCAACCTACGGGCCATCCACCGAGTCATCCCGAAGCTGCCGCTGAAGGAGGCCCTAGCCAAGGCCAGGGGCGCCTGGCAGGTGCACGAGCACACCGACCTCACCGAAGGGTTGGCGGCCCTCGCGGAGGTCACGGGCCCCTCCTTTCTCCTGTCCGACGGAGGTCGAACACATCTGCTCACGGAACCGGACCCCGAGCAGCTCGAAAACGCCATGCCCGCCCACCGGTCCGCCCGATGGCGTGCGATGAATACCGCGGTCCTCTCCGAGTTCGTCCTGCCCAAGATCTGGGGACTCCGGGACGACGAGCAGTCGGTGCGCATCGTGCACCACGATCCCGCGACGGCCGTACAGCTCGCGCAGGAGTCCGGGGGAACCGCAGTGCTGCTCAATCCGCTGGCGGTCGACGACGTGCTCGCGATAGCGGCCCAGGAGGAGCGGGTGCCGCGTAAGTCCACCTCATTCGGCCCTAAGCCCCGCACGGGCCTAGTGATGCGCATGCTGACCCTTGAATGACAGTGCCTGCATTGACTGACGGCACCTGTGACTGACAGTGCCTGGGATCGACGGTGCCTGGGACCAACGACGTGCCCGCGGCCTTCGCGGTCTCGCGATGGAAGACAGACAGGAAGACGCGGGAGGAGACGCGAGCCGAGAGGAAACGCCTCTCGCCACTGCGTAACGCCCCCCTTCCTGTCACGGAGCGCCCGGTCTTCCCCTCAATGGCTGACCGGATGCTTTTCGTCAACGGCCGACCGATCGTCTCGCCCGGCCCTCGGAGACGGCACTCTCGCACCTTGTGGAAGGGACGTGGACGCGCTCGCTGCGAGGGCCGGAGCCTGCTCCGGGCCAAGGGTTGGGGCCTGCTCCGGGCCGAGGGCCGCTCCAGGCCCCTTCTCGTCTCCCTCATCCTCGTCACGGGCAGCCGCCGCCCTCTTCCCGTCTTCTCCGTCCTCCTCCCGGACGGCCAACGGCGTTTTCCCGCTTTCGGCGTCCTTCTCGGCGAGGGCGGTCTCCCCTTTCTCCGCGAAGGCGCTCTCCCCGGCAGGTGCCGCTTCCACCGGCAGAAGTGACCGAACCGCCCTCGGCACAACCGGAACGGGAGCAGCCCCCTCCTCGTCGGCCGGAACCGTGGCGGCCGGGCGCCCAAGGCGTCTCGCCGAACGGACCTCGACCTCGTAGCCCGACGACTTCGAGCCGTCGCTTCCCCACCATCGGCGGCGTAGCGAGCCGACCACCTCCACCATGTCGTCGGGAAGCCACTCAGCCGCGGTCACGGTGACCTCCGGCTCGAACGACGCGCACGGGATGGTGTCCACCCGGCCCCCGCGACCGCGTTGCTGCCGCCGGACGATCATCCGCCAGGTGCCGAGCGTGCTCCCGCTCTGCAGCGACCTGATGCGCACCGCCTCGGGCAGACGGCCAACCAGGGTGACCTCGTTGCGATCCATCGAATCCTCCTTCGATCTCTGCCGACCAGGAACGACTCTTTACGATGTGAGCTGTGCCGGAACGGCCCGAACGCCGTTCTGGGGATGCCCGTTCCAGTTCTGAGGTGGCCTGTGGACAACATCACCGCTCTCGGTGGAGAGGTCTATGAGATCGACACAAGGATGGCGGGATACTCCGGCATAACGGCCGGATATCTGATCCTCGGGGACCGGCCCTGCCTGGTTGAGACAGGAACCGCCACCTCCGCGCCCGTGGTGCGCGACGCCCTCTCCTCCCTCGGTGTCGGCCCACGCGATCTCGCGACGATCGTGGTGACGCACATCCATTTGGACCACGCAGGCGGGGTCGGGGACATCGCCGAGTTCTATCCGGAGGCGGAGATCGTGGTCCATGAGAAAGGGGCCAGACATCTCGCCGATCCTTCCCGGCTGATGGCCAGTGCCCGAATGGTCTGGGGCGACAAACTGGACGTCCTGTTCGGTGAGCTGTCCCCGACCGAACCCGCCCGGATCCGGGCACTCGGCGAGACAGGGGCCATCGATCTCGGCAACGGCCGCACGCTGAGCAGTCATTACTCTCCCGGGCACGCCAAGCACCACGTAGGGCTGATCGACTCGGGAACCGGTGACCTTTATGTCGGCGACGCGGCCGGGGTCTACCTTCCGCAGACGGGTGACCTGCGTCCTGCCACGCCTCCGCCGGACTTCGACCTGCAGACCGCTTTGGAGTCGATCGCCTTGTTCGAGGCGTTGGGCCCGCAGCGACTGCTGTTCAGCCACTACGGACCCGTCACCGAGGTGGAGGAAACCCTGGAACGCTCAGCCGAGGAACTACGTGTCTGGGTCGACCTGACCCGCCAGGCGCACTCGGCGGGGATGGATCTGGATCACGCGGTGGCGATGGTCAGAGAACGCACGCGGGAGCGGTACGCGGCGCTGAAGGCCGATGACGCGACCAGCGAGCAGTTCGAACTCCTCAGCGGCGCTCCGTCCAACGTGGCGGGCATCCTCCATTGGCTGGATCGCGTCCAGCCGTAGAGCGCCCTCCCGTCTCGGGTGAACCAGCGGGCTCACCCGTTCATGCGTTCACCCGAGACGGGGAGGGGACTACTTCTTCTTCTCCGTCCTGGCGACGCTCTCGTCCACGTCATCACTGTCGGTTTCCGAAGAATCGTCGAGAACGTCACCGAAGTCAGGCTCGATGAAGGCGGGGCCGACACCGGTCTCCGCCCTTTCCTCTGCCTTGTCCTGGATCTTCTCGTCGATCTCGTCGATCTCGTCGACGAGAAGATCCTCGTCCTCGGAGACGTCACCGATGGCGGGCTCAAGCTCGTCGAGGTCGTCCTCGGCCTCGATCTCGGCGTCGAGAACGGCGGCGTCGTCGATCCTCACGACCTCGTCATCGTCGAGATCCTCATCATCGTCCTCCCCGAAGACCGCGGCCTCGTCATCGACGATGTCCGGGTCCTCGAGGTCGTCGTCCTCGTCGTCGTCCTCTTCGAGGTCCTCGATAACCGCTCCGGTCAGCTCCGCATAGCGCTCGGCCGCGTCGGTCTCGCCGTCCTCGTCGAAGGCCATGGCGCGGCCGAACCACTCGGTGGCAGGACCTTCGTGGCCCGCGTCGGCCAGGGCATCCGCGTAGGCGAACGCCAGCCGGGCAGACCAGGGCTGCGGGCGCGTGTCACGCAGCTCGGGCAGGCGCTGGAGGGTGATGACCGCGGCGTCCTTCTGGTGAAGGTCCCGCCGGGCACCGGACTCCACGATGGCGAGTTCGATCTTGCCCACCCTGTCGAGACGCTCCGCCTCCTTCGAGCGGACCAGATCCAGTGCGCGTTCCGGACGGCCGAGGCCCCGCTCGCAGTCTGCCATGATCGGCAGGAAGGAGTCAGACCCCGTCATACGGCGGGCCGCGCGCAGATCGCTGAGCGCCTCGGCGAAGTGCCCCGCCCTGTAGGCGGCGATGCCGACAGCCTCCCGAATCACACCGATCCTGGCCGCGAAGCGGCGCGCCACCTTCGTATGCTCGTAGGCCTGCTCGGCGTTGTCCTCGCCAAGGGCCCTCTCCGCCGCCACGAGATGGCGAGAGATCAGGTCCGCGAGGTCAAGCGGGAGAGAGCGCAGCTCCTCCCTGACCTCCTTGTCGAGCTCCTCCGCGGTGATGTCCGGAGCGAGGGGGGGCAGTTCCTCGCGCTCCCTGACCGGAGCCTCACCGCGGTCGGCGGTCCCTTCGTGCCTGCTGTAGCGCGTGCGGGACCCCTCGCCTTCACCGCGGAACGCACCGCCTCGGTCGTCGGAGGAACGGCCGCCTCGGTCGTCGCGGTTGTAGGGAGGCCTACCACCGTCACGGTCACCGTAGGGACGACGCTCGCCACCACGGTTGTCGCGGTAACCACCACGGTCGTCACGATTGAACGGGGGACGCTCACCCCGATCACGAGAACCGTAAGAACCACCACCGGAACGCGGACCGTACTGACTACGGGACTGGTCACGGTCACCGTACGAACGACGCTCACCACCGGAACGGTCGTCACGGTTGTAGGGAGGCCTACCACCGTCACGGTCACCGTACGAGCGGCGCTCACCACCGGGACGGTCGTCACGATTGAACGGGGGACGCTCACCCCGATCACGAGAACCGTAAGAACCACCACCGGAACGCGGACCGTACTGACTACGGGACTGGTC